>JANLUJ010000540.1:0-3526 GCA_031363425.1 Pirellula sp. | reverse complement strand
TTCGATAAGGGATGATCGATGCTAAAGCAGCATTCAATAGCTGGCATAACTCTTGTCCTGGTTGTGATTTGCACTTTGGTCGGCTGCCGCGTTCCAAACTGGATGGCCTTCCGATCGCTCCGGTCGGTTCCATGCTCGTCGGACTCTTCCAGTAGTTCCTATTTTGACAAGTGTTCTTCGGCCGAAGCTGAGACCGCAACGCCTGATTTCGAAAAATCGGAATCTGACATAAAAAAAGAAAAGACCTCTGCGTCGGGAGCCATAATCACTGCGGCGCCAGCTATCCGATTGGCCTCCTATGGTCAAACGTCGGCTCCGGACACTAAAAATGCATCGAAAAAGCAAGAAGTCTTGGAGAAGCCAGACGTTAGTCCGAAGAAACAGTCCGATGGGCCATTGAAGCTGCCAAGTGATTTGCCCGGTGCAGAGACACCTCCTATAAGCTTGAGCAGACGGGACGCAGACGGTAAGCAATTGGATGCGAATAAGCTAAAGGAGAACATACTGAAGCTTTATTCCGCATCACCCGCACTGCCTAACGAACCAGACGCGCTCCCAGACGCATTGAACGGCCAAATTAGCCTTGAAGAGTTGCAAATCATCGCGAGAGAAAACCATCCTGGGCTTCGAGCGGCAGCAGCCAGCGTTGAATCGGCGCGGGGATTAATGGTTCAAGCCGGGCTTCCTCCCAATCCAAACGTTGGATACGAGGCGGACACTGTTCGCACTCTCAATACCCCGGGTTACCACGGTGTCTATATGCAACAGACTTTCATTACCGCAAAGAAGTTAGGGTTGGCTGCGCAAGCCGCCGCGACCGACTACGCGAATGCGGAGGTCACGATGCGAAAGATGTGGGTGACGGTACAATCGTCTGTCCGCCGGTCGTATTTTCAAGTGCTCGCGTCGCGAAAGCGGGTCGTGTTGGTTCGCGCCCTGGCTGAACTCTCTGAGAATGCGTACCAGTCGCAAATCAAATTGGTAATCGCTGGCGAAGCTGCTCCTTATGAACCATACCAATTGCGAGTTTTGACGGCACAGGCACGAGCTTCCTTGATTCGCGCTCAACAAGAATCCATAGCTGCTTGGCGTACACTAGCAGCTGCGGTCGCTGTCCCCTCGCTTCAACCGAAGGCCCTTGTAGGCAGGATCGATTGCCCGGTACCTGAAATATCCTATGAAAACGCCCTGGCACGGATGACAGCCGTACACACCGATTTGCAGATCGCGGAAAATTTGATTAGCAAGCATCGAACACTGGTCACTCTCGCGGATCGTGTGCCTATACCGGACCTCAATGTAGGCTTTGTTTTGCAGCGTGATTACACCTTCACACCTGGTACGAACACCTACAATTTGACGGTGGGGGGGGCAGTCCCGGTTTGGAATCAAAATCAAGGAAATCGGATTTCGGCTAGGGCGGAGCTCGTTCGATCAATGCAGGTCGTTTCTGACACGCAAAATCAGCTAATCGCCAAACTGGCTCCCATGTATGGTACCTACCAAGCGAATCGGCAGTTGGCACAATCATTCCGTACTGATGCGTTAAGCGATCAAGTTCGAGCTTATCGCGGAATCTATCAGCGATACCTAACTGATCCGAGCGGAATCAGTTTCAACGATGTTATCGTTGGCCAACAGACAGTCGCTAGTGTGTTGAATCAATACGTCGATATTTTGCAGTCGCAGTGGCTGAGTACTGTCGACCTTGGCGAAATACTGCAGGTGGACGATCTTTTTCAAATGGGTGAACCCGCCGAAGTGGCTGAAATTCCAGCCCTATAGCGGGTTGTACAGCTTTAGCTCCAACGAGACGAGCTCGTTGGGGGCCTGAAAAAACTTAGATACGAAGGCTGTACAACTTCGTAGTCCAGCGGCAGGCGTTGGTTTACCGTAGCTTGGGCCCCTGGCCCGAGTTTCGCACGGCCCAGGGGGCCATGCTACTAGATTACAGTCTGCTGATCGCGCCGATTCTCCCATCGGATTGTGCCGCCATTGCCATTTATTCCGTTTGGCCAAAACTTTCATGTGCAGTTTATTATCCATTTTCGTAACAAGCAAATATGTCCGAGGCAATACTCCCCAAGGATAGCAATCTCATTCGCACCGTCTTGAGGAAGTCATGCGGTAAAAACGGAAAATAGTCCATGGATCTATTGGCTCTTTTGAATCATGCCGCAAACTTTTGCAACATTAATCAACTCGATTGCGACCTTGCCACAAGCGGGGCCACGCCAGACTTCGTTTCCTTTAGCAACGTTTGATTCTCTCGCCGTTTCTGAAAAGGGGATTGCAAGCATTCTTGTTGTCCACGAGGGGCGACTAACGCGCGCTAGACTCAACCAATTTTTAAAGCCTGAGGGTTATCGGGTTCTCGAAGCCCACAATGCAATGGAATGTTTAGCCATTGTCGAGCGAGAGGCAATTGATTTGGTATTGATCGATGCTCATTTGCCAGATTTGGATGGCATCCAAACCATTCGGCTTTTGCGTCAATCGTTCGAGCTTTCTGAATTGTCTATTATTGCGATGACGTCCAGCGATGGCGGCGATCAGGTCTCCGAAGCTTTTGCCATCGGAGCCAACGACTATATAGTTAAACCCGTGATTCAAGCGGTTTTGGTGGCTCGCATCAAAGCGCAATTGCATGCGCTCAACCTTCAAAAACGGCTGAAGGAGAGTGAAGAGAGGTACGCCTTAGTCTCGCGAGGAACCAACGATGGAATATGGGACTGGAATCTTTTGACCGGAGAGTTGTATTTGTCGCCGAGATGGAGGGCAATGGTTGGACGAGAGGACATGGATTGGCATCCCCGGGGAGCGGAGTGGATAGAAATGGTCTTCCACGAAGATCGCAAACGCGTCCTAAGCGACCTTGAATCTCACCTTTGTGGTGAAGCGAGCTTCTTTGAAACGGAGCTTCGAATGCAGGGCAAAAACAAAAGCTATCGCTGGATGCTTTGTCGCGGTCTAGCGGTCAAGGACCAATCTGGATTGGCATGCAGAATCGCAGGCTCTTTGACAGATATCACGGAGGGGAAGGTTGCCGACGCGCTTACTGGCTTGCCCAACAGGATGCTCTTTCGAGATCGCATCGAACGTTGTATCGAGCAAATTGCAAGGCGACAAACCCGTCCATTTGCAGTGATCTACGCGGACATTGATGACTTCAAGTTGATCAATGACCAATATGGGCATGATGCTGGAGATGCCTTTCTCGTGAGTGTGGCCAATCGAATTGATAGCGTCCTTCGAAAATCGGACGCAGTCCTTGCTCGACTCGGCGGAGACGAGTTTGGGATTTTGCTTGAATCGGTATGCAATGAAGAAGACGCCATTCGGGTAGCAAACCGGATACATGAGAAATTGATTTTGCCCATTGTGGTGGCCGAGCGAGAGATCATGACACGGCTTAGCATGGGAATTGTAATAGCGAACTCCGGCATTCAAAACGCGCGCGATGTATCAATCACTGCAGACAAGTTGCTGGCCCAGGCAGATACTGCGATGTACGTGGCCAAATCCC
>JANLUJ010001059.1:0-4067 GCA_031363425.1 Pirellula sp. | reverse complement strand
CCGAGCCGCCATGCATTCTGATTGTCTCGGAAGTAAGTATCGAGAATTTCCATCAATCGACGACGGGAACCTGTATCCTCGATTGGAACAAGCAACTCAACGCGTCGGTCAAAGGAACGTGGCATCCAATCCGCGCTGCTGATGAAGACAGCATCGTCCCCTCCGTGGTAGAAATACATGACGCGAGCATGCTCCAAAAACCGATCAACGATGCTGATGACCGAGATGTTCTCGCTCAGGCCTGGCACTCCCGGGCGGAGGCAACACACGCCGCGAATATTGAGGCGGATGATTACGCCGGCTTGGCTAGCTTCGTACAATGCATTGATGACGTCCGGATCGACAAGCGAGTTCATCTTGCCCGCGATATAGGCTTTTTGTCCATTACGCTTGTTAATGGTCTCAGCCTGAATAAGCGCGAGGATCTTCTTTCGTAGTCCCAAAGGCGCCGAGTCTAATTTGTCATAGGGCTGCGGCTGACTGTATCCAGTGATTGCGTTGATGAACGCGCTGGCATCCCTCCCGAGCGACTCATTGCAAGTCATATAACTAATGTCGCTGTACATGCGAGCGGTGGACTCATTGTAGTTGCCTGTTCCAAAGTGGACATAGCGAATGATGCCGGCGGGTTCGCGGCGAACGACGACGCAGATCTTGGCATGTGTCTTGAGGCCTCGTACTCCATAGATTACCTGGACGCCGGAACGTTCCAACTCCCGAGCCCATTCGATATTACGAGCTTCATCGAACCTAGCCTTGAGCTCCACGATGGCGGTAACATATTTCCCGCGCTCTGCCGCCTTCTTAAGGGCAGTGACTATTGGGCTCTTGCGGCTCGTTCGATACAACACTTGCTTGATGGCCAATACGTCCGGATCGTCAGCCGCTTCCTCGAGGAAACGCACCACTGGCTCAAAGCTCTCGTAGGGATGGCAGAGTAGCAAGTCTCGTTCGCCGATTGCCTTGAATATGCTCTGAGTCGGATCGATCACGGGCGAACGTTGCGGGATCCAGGGAGTATCTTTCAGAGCCGGAAACCCCTCCATATCCGTTAGGTACATCATGCTTGAAAGATCCAATGGTCCTGGAAACTTAAACACGTCGCATGGATTGAGGCCGAGTTTGTCTTGCAGGAAAATGAGCGTGGGTTCCGTTACCGAATCCGCAATTTCGAGCCTAACGAAGCCAGCGGAGCGTCGCGAATGCAGGACCTCTTGCATGCCCAGCATCAGATCTGCAGCACTATCCTCACGCACCGAAACGTCTGCATTTCGAGTAACGCGAAATGCAACACATTCGTCGATTCTTTTTCCTGGATAATACTGGTCGACCAATTCCGACGTGACGTCCTCAAGCAAGGCGTAGTTGTAACCGCGATCGCTCGGCAAAGTAATGAATCGGGAAAGGACTTTGCCCAACGGTATGAAGGCAAATCGATGCGGTTTATCGGAATCGCCGCTAGCCATTCGAACGCACAGGTGCAATCCAAGATTTGCCAAGATCGGAAAAGGACTTTCGGGATCGATGTCCATCGGCGAAATAACCGGATAAATCTCTTCGTGAAAAAAGCGAGTGAGGGCTTCGCGATGTCGGGCCGATGCATTACGAGCCGAGATACGCTCCAAGCCCTCGACAGTCAAGGTCGGCTCAACCGCTTTTAGAAAGCAATCGTATTGATCGCGGATGATAGCGTTGACCCGTTCATAAATCTGTTCAAGCTGTTCGGTAACTGTCTTGCCACTTGGGTCCGGAGTCTCAATTCCTCGAGCCTGTTGAAGTTGCAACCCGCCAACCCGAACCATAAAGAACTCGTCCATATTGCTAGCCGTAATGGCCAAGAACTTAAGCCGCTCCAATACGGGCACCTTGGTATATAGGGCTTGATCCAGTACACGTTGATTGAACTCGAGCCAACTGAGTTCGCGATTTATGAAGGTATGATTGGGATGTGCCATAAAAAGGTCAAAACACCGAAGGGCGAAGATCAAGTTTGTTGGCATTATCGTACACGGAAAAAGAGTTTCGAGAACCAACGAATGATTAGTTAACGATTCCCATATGCTGCTTCGAGGATGCTTATAGCGAGTCCGACTCGTTTTTTCCCAACAGTTAGGGGGCCATGCTACCGACTAAAGACAAAACGGCGGAAAAACGATAAGCTCAAGGAAGCAAAGTTCCCCGTTTACATCGTCTTTTATAGTCTGCTCCATGTCGAATCGTGAAAAAACACCGGCGTCGATGTGCTTTCCAACTTCGGAAAAGCTGAGGCAGACGGCAGAGCATAGACGGTTGGCCGAATCTAAGCTTCGACATGCGAATTGGCAAAGATGGGGTGGTTACCTATCCGAACGGCAGTGGGGAACGGTACGCGAGGACTATTCGCAAAACCAAGAGGCGTGGTTTTTTCTACCGCACGATCATGCGCGTTCGCGCGCTTATAGGTGGGGTGAAGACGGTTTGCTTGGAATTTGTGATCGACAAGGCCGGCTTTGCTTTTCGTTTGCGCTTTGGAACAACCGGGACCCGATTCTTAAAGAGCGGCTATTTGGCTTGTCTGGTCCCGAAGGCAATCACGGCGAAGACGTAAAAGAGTGCTACTACTACCTGGACTCAACGCCGACGCACTCGTACATGAAGGGGTTGTACAAATATCCACAAGCTCGCTTTCCATATGAAAGCTTGACCGATCTCAATCGTCGTCGCTCGCGAACCGAGAACGAATATGAGTTGCTCGACGCCGGTGTTTTCGAAAGCGATGCTTACTTTGACTGCCAGATCGAGTACGCCAAATCGGAGGCGGATGACATCCTAATTCAGTTGACAGTCCACAATCGGGGACCTGCGCCCGCCGTCTTGCACGTATTGCCACAGCTGTGGTTTCATAACTCTTGGATTTGGGGCTGTGAACATGACGGCTGCACAAGCAAACCGCGGATGAGGCTGCACAAGTCACCCAATGATCCAACCGGAGTTGTGCTTTGCGACCACGAGTCCCTCGGGCATTTCGAGTTCCGAGTCGACCTGGGCCCGAAAGGTGAAAAGCCAATGTGGCTATTCACAGAAAATGAAACCAATCCCAATCGACATCCTGGTATCCCAACCTCTGGCACCTTTTTCAAGGATGCGTTTCACGCTTGTGTGGTGGATGGCGAAGCCAACGGAGCCGATACGAGGACGTTCGGCACGAAGTGTGCCGCACACTACATTGCGATCGTCAAGCCAGGCGAACCGATGGTCATTCGTTGTCGGTTATCGGGTATCTCCCTTGAAGCCATGAAGGTTGAGTACTCAACAAAGCAAGTCGCGCCTGAACCGATCATGACCCCCATCTTCGGGGACCGACGATTCGGCGATGACTTTGAGTCAATCTTCAAACGAAGGCAATCTGAATCGGATGAGTTTTACGCAGAATGTATTCCAGTTCAACTAAGCAGCGAAGAAAGAGCCATTTCACGTCAAGCCTATGCGGGTTTGTTATGGACCAAGCAGTTCTATTATTACGTGGTGGATTCGTGGATACATGGTGATCCCAACAGTCCACCGCCACCGCCTGGACGCGACGTCGGGCGAAACAGCGACTGGAAGCATCTCTTTAATCGAGATGTTATTTCCATGCCAGACAAATGGGAGTATCCGTGGTATGCGGCATGGGACGTCGCCTTTCACATGATTCCGATGGCGCGGGTCGATATAGAGTTTGCCAAAAATCAATTGATCCTATTCCTTAGAGAATGGTACATGCATCCGAACGGTCAAATCCCCGCTTATGAATGGGCACTCAATGATGTGAATCCGCCAGTTCATGCATGGGCCTGTTGGCACGTTTACAAACTGAGCGGTGACAAAGAATTCTTGGCGAGAACCTTTCAAAAACTGCTTCTCAATTTTACTTGGTGGGTCAATCGAAAAGACACACAGGGACAACACGTTTTCAGCGGTGGCTTCCTTGGACTAGACAATATCGGTGTGTTTGATCGAAGCAAGCCGTTACCTGGCGGTGGAACGCTGGATCAAGCCGACGCGACAGCTTGGATGGCATTCTTTTGCGGCAACATGTTGCAGATGGC
>JANLUJ010000444.1:0-2223 GCA_031363425.1 Pirellula sp. | reverse complement strand
CGTTAAGAAAATTTTGCATTCCGCGTTGGGAAATGCGACTGTACCTTGGTCGCGTCCTTCCGTCACGACATCGCGTCCTTCTGTCCATCGGCGCTGGATTGCAACCATAGCAGCGCGTACTTCCTTGTTGTCCGCAATGGGACGAATGGACTGAGTAATCGATGGCCGCCGAATTTCTTGAGAAACATCTTCTCCATTCAGTAAGACGCGGCTTCCTTTTAGCTCGATTTTGACGGATCGGGCGACCGCCGCAACTTCATTGAATTGTGTCAAAGGCAATTGCTGTCTAAGGCAGGCCAGTGTTACGCATCGGTACATTGCCCCAGTATCAAGGAAATCAAAAGCGATTTCATTGGCCAATCGCTTTGCAACTGAGCTTTTGCCCGCGCCTGCGGGCCCATCAATCGTTACTATCACTCCTGCCCCCGACATTTTTTTTGAAAACCGTTTGAAGATACTCGCGATTTTACTCTAATCGCAAAAAAATGCTTGTGCCGTTCGAGTCGCAACCTACTTGAAACTCAAGCTATACTAGAAGCGTTTTCCAAACCACAAGCAGTTACAGAGCGTCCGGAGTTGTCATGATTAAGTTGTTTTTGCGAAATGTCCTTTTCAGTTCGGCTTCGCTCACCGTCTTGAGCACTGCCTGTTTCATTGGCAGCGCGTTTGGATTGCAGGAGGCGGTACCGCCGTCGGACTCCGCCAAAACCGTTAACAAGCAAACCCAATCTGCTGAATCGCCGCCGGCTGTTCAAGAAAAGCCAGCTGTTGACGAAAAGTCAGCTTCTCAAGTAACGCCAATCGAAATTGCGGATCAAAAGGAAGTCGGCGAAAAGAAGGCTGACAAACCTAAGGCTGTAAAGGAAAAACCTCCAGCTAAGAAACAACTTAGGCACATATCGTTGAGCGGTTCCTACGATGATTTGATGCAACCAGCCTCGCTCGACCCGGCTAGTTTGATTCTTGGGCAAGGACCGGTTAAGAGCAAATCGTTCTTTCGACTTTGCGAGTACTTGCAGGAAATGGGGGATGAAGTGAACTTAACACATGTTCTCTTCGACCTCTCTGATTCAGCCATCGGGTTTAACTCCGCACAACTGGATGAACTAACTCGTCGCATTGCATCTCTAAAGGCCAAAGGAAAAAAGACACTCGCTTGGCTCGAAGACGCTGGTAACGTTCAATTGGCGATCGCAGCCTGCTGCGACGAAATCTTTATGGCTGATTTTGGTGGCGTCGACATGCCCTCCTCAGCTCTTGAAACCATGTTTTACCGCGATGCAATGGATCTCGTCGGCGTCAAGGCTTCCGTCGTTCGAGCCGGAGATTTCAAAGGCGCAGTTGAGCCCTACACCAATCCCGTGATGAGTGAGCATCTCAAAGGCCATTACCTTGCTATGCTCGAATCCATCAACGCTGCTCAGGTATCCAGAATTGCAAAGGGTCGTGGTCTAACGACATCTTCCGTTCGCGAGCTTCAAAAAAAGCGGATCCATTTACCTGCGGATGCTTTAGCAGCGGGCCTCGTTACTAAATTGGCACCCTACGGATCCATGAAGAGCACCATTCAAGGATCCATTGGTACCGAGATTGAATGGACTAAACCAAAAACAAAACCGAAACGCGAAGTTTCGATTTTCGAAATCATGAGCAAGGCTATGGCTGGTCCAAAAGAGAATACCAAGCTCAAAGACGATTCGATCGCCATCCTCCACTTGAGCGGCGCAATCGTCGATGGTAAGGATGCTTCGCCTGGCTCCATCGTTGCGGGACCAATGGTCAAGTCGATAGAAGAGCTTATTCAAGATGACCGTGTAAAAGGAGTAGACGTCCGAGTCAATTCACCGGGTGGCAGTGCCACCGCTAGCGAAGCCATTCGGCAAGCGTTGGACGAACTTGCACGTAAGAAGCCTGTCGTAGTTTCAATGGGTGAAATGGCTGCTTCCGGTGGCTATTGGGTTAGTTGTATTGGCCAACCCATCTATGCCGAACGTGGTACCATTACTGGTTCCATCGGGGTCTTTTCACTAAAGCTCAGTCTTGGATCGCTGCTTCGACGTGTTGGCGTGCATGTGGAATCGGTCACACTCGATGAGTCGGCCGCCTCCAATGCCATCGATCGCGCCTGGTCGGAAGCTGAAATCCAAAACATGCAACGTTTCATCGATGAGGTCTACGACCGATTCCTAAAATTGGCGAGCAAGTCTCGCAACATCCCGATCG
>JANLUJ010000427.1:0-6292 GCA_031363425.1 Pirellula sp. | reverse complement strand
TGCAACAAAACTTGCAATCCGTGGCACTAGCGTCTGCATCCATTTGAATTTCACCTAGTCGCATTCCTGCTACTGGAACGCATGTGGGTGTTTCTCGTGCATCCATAGTCCAAGACCGGGATTGCGGATGAAGTAGAATGGTTCGCCACTTTTGCTGTTATTCCAACCGTCTTGAATGCTGTCTATGGCGTATTCAGATCGCGCCGTTTCGTGTGAACCGTAGCCATAACCAACCGATTCAATTTCTTGCTTGGTTAATTTGCCAGGACAATACTCCACTTGGAAGCGGTTCTCAGTGGAGGCATGCATCAAGTGCGCTGCGGCTGACAGGTTTCTTCGTAGATCAGCGTTCTTGGCAACCATGTCGACGACCTCGTGGGTCGGGCGGTATCCATAGCGACGGATAAGATCATCGACATCGTCATGCTCACCAAATCGGTCAACACCAGGTGCTATAATGACAAGCGTTCCACCATCTGCAATGGCCATACGAGTCCGGTAGATCGCTTTGTTCGCAACCCAAGTTTTTTTGTATTTGCTGGGGTCCATCCAAACAACAATCTTCTTCGGAGCCTCTGGGATGCGGAAGCAGTTGACTTGTGCCGAGAGTTCGCCAGCGCGGTAAAAGACGGAATGGTCATCGCCAACGAAGAGCCCGCGAACGACTGGCCCTTGATGCGGCGTGGACTCGACTACTGTCAAGACATAGACGACCGGTCGATTGGTCAAGAACAAATCCGCTGCTCGGTTCAAGATTTTCCGGAGAGGCGTTTCACATCGCCCCATGACTCTTTCCATTCCGAACAGTGCGCTCAAGTAATGACTTTCGTCGATCCCCGCGTTGCCACCAGTTCCCACGAAAATGTTTTTCGTGTAGTTGGCCATGCCGATTACTTCATGAGGAACCACTTGTCCAATTGAAAGAATCAGATCGTGGTCCCCCTTTGAAATCAATTGGTTGACTTGCGCCGGCCAAGCGCGATTGTAATGGCCCTCGGTGACTTCATGTACATAATCGGCGTCGACGTAACCAAGCGTTTCGACATCGGTTCTGAAGTGATGAACGCGAATTAGTTCTCTGGGAAAGTCGCCGTACATCTTCGTGAGCTCAGCTTCGTTCATAGCCGTATGTGTCCCGAGAGCGGGCATAACATCCGTGAGCTTGTCTCCGAGTAGCTTCAGTACCGCATGCATAATTGGGCCAGCTTGGGAGTCCATCCGCGTGTGATCAGGTGGTACTGCTAGCACTTTCCCTACCGACGGATGATGTGATAGCGTGGTAGCGATTGCTTCAAGATAGTCCTGCATTCCAAGGACTAGGTCTTTTCCGCCTCGTGAAAAATAGATTGCCATGGTCAATTACGTATTCGAATAGTTCAAGGGGTTAGGGTTGTAATGTTAGCATCTCGCACGATGAGCAATTGACGAGTTGCGCTAACAGCGCAGCTTCAATTGTTTCAAGGCCGCCTCATCCGCCCACGTCGTCGGCGCGATGATCTTCGAGCCCTTGCTCCCAAAGTGCTTTCGCGTCTTGTTGCAATCTAGCACCTACCTGAGTAATCACGTTCATGCACATGAAATTGGCCCCACGGGCTGCAATCGCTGGTGAATAGCCGTGCGTAATTCCATAAAGGAACGCGCCCGCAAACATGTCCCCCGCCCCAGTTAGATCCTTGGGATGACACGCAAATGCAGGCACATGCGACTCCTCACCCTCGAAGCGTACATAAGCGCCATGCGGACCATCGGTCACGACGCAGTTGGGTACAAGCGATTTAAGTGCCGCGAATGCTGTTTCGCTCGTCGATGCCTTGGTTACAGCAAGTGACTCGGGGGCATTGCAAAACAGCAAATCGCTCTCCGACAGCGCTGATTGAAATGCGTCGCCAAATACCTCCGGAATGAAGGCGTCGGAGCATGTTAGAGCGATTTTAGTGCCCGCTGCTCTGGCCGCCTGAATTGCCTCGCGAATGGCGGTTTGTCCTGTTGCAGGATTGGCAAAAACATACCCTTCGATGAACAACCAAGTGGACTGAGCAATACGATGCCTGTCTACATGTTTCGCCGCCAAATGACTTGAGACCGCCAAACATGTTCGCATGGTTCGCTCGGCATCAGGCGTAATGATCGCAATGCAAGTGCCAGTCGTTTCGCCGACCATGATCGGATTGCCGATATTGATCTTGAGGGCGTTGAACTCTTCGGCGTAATGGAGACCATATCGATCGTCTCCTACGCAACCGATGAATGCGGAGCGTCCACCTAATTGCGAAAGACCGATAACTGAGTTTGCAACCGATCCGCCACTAACGAGCCTAAGCTCACGGTGGCCCGCTGAAAATTGGTGCAATAACTTACTCTGCTCCTCCGCATCGACGAGCCGCATCGTCCCGCGTTCAAATGCTAGGGAGGTAAACTCAGAATCATCTATTTCTAAGAATATATCGACGATGGCATTTCCTAGGCCACAAACGTCATAGTCACGCATTGCTGGGAATCTACTTTCTGGTCAACGGTTTTCAGGGAGCCCTCAGTCGCAAAAATCGCTCCCGAATGCTAGTCTTTATGCGACCGGCAGGTTTAACCCTACCTAGCACGACCCGCAAGCTAGTGATTCCAGCTTCCAATTCACTAGCTCGCGCGTCGTGCTACTGGTACTTTACAGCCTGCCGCTCGCCTTAGGACATGAATTCTAGTCCAGATTGCTGCCGTCGGAAGTGCAACCCGTGACGCGAACGCACAGTCCCCTCCATTTCTAGCTCCTCATACTAAGAATGTTCATGACAACTATCCCGGAATCATGGCTTTTGGGCCCTCGTATGTTTGATCTTTCAGGTCGCCGAGCCATCATCACTGGCGGTTCTCGTGGACTCGGTACCGCCATGGCTACCGCACTGGCTAGTTGTGGTGCAAAGGTTCTGATTACCGGTAGAAATACCGACGACGCTCGGCGAGTTGCAGATGCGATCGCTGCCGCGACCAATCAAGAAGTGTTCGGAATAGGGTTGGAAATCAGCGACGCGGAAGCGATTCCAAGGTTTGTGGATCAGGCCGTAGAAAAACTAGGGGGCGTGGAAGTCCTCGTCAACAACGCGGGCATCAATATCCGCGGCCCCATCGAGACGCTGTCACTTGACGAATTCAGAAAGGTTTGCGAAGTAAATGTAACGGGCGTTTGGTACGTGACCAAGCACGTCGTCCCAATCATGAAACGGCATGGATACGGCCGCATTGTCAATATTGCGAGTACTTTGGGGACTGTCGGCCTAGCAAACCGGACTCCCTACGCCAGCAGCAAAGGGGCCGTCGTTCAAATGACTCGCTCACTTGCGATTGAATTAGCGAAGGAAGGAATTACGGTCAACGCCATCTGCCCAGGACCTTTCCTAACTCCGATGAACGAGCCAATTGCCAACACAGAAGACGCAAAGCGAAACATACTGGGTGCAACAGCATTAGAACGCTGGGGTAGGCTCGAAGAAATCCAAGGTGCGGTTGTATTTTTGTCTAGTCAAGCCAGCAGCTACTGCACCGGCAGCTTGCTGACGGTCGATGGAGGTTGGACGGCAAGATGACTCCATAAATCCCAACGGCTTGGAGGTTGTACAGCTTAGGAAACCTGCTCGAATGCCATGAGCTAAATCATTGATGTTTCATTCACAAACACCATTCGCCTAAAATTGAAAACCAATCGCCTTATAGTCACTGTTATAGTTGCGAACCTTTGCGGGATTCTAGTATTTGCATTGACACGAGGCAAGGCTGGCTCGAAGCCTCAAACCAATCTGATTGACCAACCAGAGCAAGTTGCAAAACTCGAGCTGACTCGGCCGCCTTTTGTGATTCCCGATCGTCCGACGCCTTTGCCAAATGACATACAAGCGTCAGAAGCATTTAGCTCTCTTCGATCCGAATCATTTAATGTCGCCGAGGGCCTTGTCCGGCGACTAAGTGACAATCCAAAAGCTCTGTGTTTGCTTGGGAAACTGCACCTGCGAAGTGGCAATTCGAAAGTCGCCTGCAGCATTTGGGAACATGCTCTAGCCATCGACCCTAATTGCGGTGAAGCCTGGTTTGACTTAGGAAATGCAGTGCTGCTGCTTGGAGATCCAGAGAAAGCGGAGTTGTATTTCCGCAACGCAGTAAAGTCCACAAAAGATTCGGCCGATGCCCAGATCGCGTTGGGGAAAGTCCTACTCGATCAAGGCAAACTAAACGAGGCGGTTGAGCAACTGGAGCAACTGTTGAAGAGAGCCCCGACCAACTTGACGGCCTTGTGCAAGCTCGGAGTAGCGCACCAGCAGCTTGGGAATTTCTCGGAGGCCATACGAAGCTATTCTAAGGCGAACCAGGTGGACAAAGACTCATGGGAAGCGATCCTCGGTCTTCAGACCGCGTATCGAAGTTCAGGGGATGTTGAAAACGCAAGGAAGTACTCGGAGCAATTAGCGGATCCCAACAAAAGCATCCGCGGCAAGGCCGATATCGACAACGAACGATCGCTTGAATACTTTGCATTCATTTGCCAATCTGCTTCCAATCTTTTGCTGGAAGCATCCGATATACCAGCGGCTTCGGCAACCTTGGAAAAAGCTCTCCAATGGGCGCCGGATTCGGACCAAATGCGGCGCCAGTTGGTGAATATTTATGTCGGCCAAGGCAAAGAAGATGCCGCCATACGTGTGCTTCAAGCTCGATGTATGCACGATCCAACATCCATTCACGCTTGGATGGACTTGGCTGGTTTCTGCATGAAATATAGAAGGTTAGGAATTGCAGAAGATGCCCTACGCAAGTCCATCGAATTGGCTCCGAAACAAGCGGATGCTTATTCCATGCTTTCGCAAATACAAATGACTCGACCCAAAGACAGGCAATTGGCAGTCGAGACGGCCAGGACGGCCGTTAGCCTTTCACCCATGGCAAGCAACCACTATATCCTAGCAACGGCCATGTATCACGCTGAGGACTTGGCTGGCGCAAAGAAAGAACTAACCGAGGCTATTCGGTTGGAACCAAACAACCAAGAGTTTCGACAGGCATTGGCTCGATTACCCGCTCCAAAATAAGGACCTTTCTAGTGGACATCCATGGTAGGCACGCTTCGCTGTGCGCTCGCATTACATGGGTGTTCGTTGCCTGTGCGCTCGGCTGCAACCAAGCAACGCCCCAACTCTCCAAACCGGAAATCAAGGCACCTACTTCATCAGCGACTCGGCCAGTCCCCGATCCAACATCGCCCCTGGAAGCATCCGGTCCGTTGCCACTCAAATCGGACGTACAGATCGTTCTCGCAGATTATTCTGCCGAATCGCAATTGGACTTCCAGCATCATTACGACGGTCATGGGGAGAAATACATTATCGAGGCCTTGGGTTCCGGCATCGCGACCATTGACTATGACGGCGACGGATTGTTGGATATCTATTTCCTTAACGGCGCGTCGATAGGAGATGATACCGCGGTGTCTTTTCCCAATGCCATGTATCGCAACCAAGGTAGCTTCCAATTCGCGAATAGCACCGATTTCACTGGAACAGACGATCGCAATTTCAGTACAGGTGTTGCGGTCGCCGACTACGACAACGATGGTTTTTCAGATATTTTCGTAAACAACCTTGGCCCGGATCGCTTGTATCGAAACAACGGTGATGGGACTTTTTCGGACATCACCGCAACTGCCAGCGTCAGCCGTTTGGAGCTTGGTGCGGGTGTTTGTTTCCTTGATGCCAATGGGGATGGTCTGCTAGATTTGTATGTAGCCAACTACGTGAAATCGCCGATTGAAAAAAACGTGAAGCGCACGACGGACGGCAATGCCAGATACCCTGGCCCACTCGATTTCGAACCGGAGCGAGACTTCTTCTTTCAGAACCAAGGGGATGGAACCTTTACCGATGCGAGCAACGCCAGCGGCGTATCTGAACTCGCCACCACGTCCATGGGAACGATCTCATTGGATTACGACAACGACGGGGACAGCGACATCATTGTAGTGAACGACCTCGAACGCAATCTGCTGTGGGAAAACGACGGAACCGGAAAATTCACAGAAGTAGGGATTCAACGAGGCATCGCTTTTTCGTTTGATGGTCGGCGAAACGGCAATATGGGGGTCGACAGTGCCGACTACGACAACAATGGTTCCCTCGACTTGTATACGACAACCTTTAGTAATGAATTCCCTGTCTTGTATCGAAACGATGGGACGGGTAACTTCAGCGATGTCACGCTGGCCACGGGAGCGGGTGGCCGAATGAAGCCGCATGCGAATTGGGGGGCTTCCTTCTTG
>JANLUJ010000411.1:0-7055 GCA_031363425.1 Pirellula sp. | reverse complement strand
CGCGGCCGGCGTGCAGTACGACTCGGGCGATTACCAGACGGCAAATTATCTGACATGTTGTCTAGCGTCCTCAACGAATGCGAATTCTTAAACAAATTGGTTCAGCAACTTTTGCTCTTGAGCGAAGCCAATGCGCTGGGTTTGAAATCAAAGCGAAGTGAGGTTCGCTGGGACGAAATGATTCGGGAATCGAGTGATTTCTTTGAAGCACTCGCTACCGCGAGGAATGTAATACTGCAATTTGACTCTTTAGCTTCGGCGACGGTCTTGGCAAACAAAGAACACCTGAGAATTGTTTTGCACAACCTAATCGACAATGCGATAAAGTATACGCTTGAGAACGGTAGGATTGAAGTTGAACTCACTCGATCCGCAAGCAAGGAATGCACCTTGCGTGTTACAGATTCAGGCATTGGCATATCCGATCAAGATTTAGCTCGAGTATCACGGCGATTCTTCCGTAGCGACTCAGGTCGAGATCCGGCAACGAACCCACGCGGAACCGGTCTGGGTTTGAACATTGTGAAGACCATTGTCGAGGGACTCGATGGTCGTTTGGAAATCGAGAGTACATTGGGGAGAGGAACCACCGTTCGGGTCATTCTGCCGACTGTTGCTTAGTCGATAACTCAATCAAGAAACGATGCAACGTACCTACAATCTCTACAATCGTCAAAGTTGACGATGGACCGAACTTTCAGACAACTATTACTTTCGGATTCCATTCTGCTATGCAACGGAAGTCGAGCTAGATTTTGCGATCCGGTTTTCCGTTTTGTTTTGTTAAGACAGACCTATGCTTACACTGACTACAGCCAGCCATCCTGTTTCCGCTCCCGTCGGAAAGGTGGATTCGATAGAAACGCGTTCTGATACCATTGCAACGCTTGCCGCGAGAATGGCTGAGATTCCGAACGAAGTGGTTCGTCAAGTCTTGACGCCACATACATGCCGCCAGCCACATGGCGCACACGATCCGCTTGTTTCATTGATTGAAGAACTAATCCATGCGTCGAAAACGAACGAGCCCTTGGCTGGCAAGGTCTCCGTCGAGCGTGACTTGGCAATTGGCTGCGGTCTTGCGGTTTCCCTGCGATGGCTTTACCGGGCGGAATCCGTTCTAGGAGCTTCGCTAACCCTTCGAATCATTCTTAAAGCCCTAATGCCACTTTATCTGGCAGCGGGGCAGGGGAGGGCTGGCACGGGGATCGTCGACACTTTTTCGTTGGTTCGATCATCCTGTATGATTTTTGAACTAGATCGGTTAACCTCGGACAATGAGCTTGCTGAGTGGTTGGTCGAAAGCAATAGGTTGTCGTTAGATCCATATGAGTCCATTGCGAAATCGTTTCGCATTGCGCTGCCAAATATGGGCAACGTTTTTTGGCGAGAGATGGCCGCCAAATCGAGCGACATCGAAAAAAGTTCAACCAAACTATCGGATTTGACTATTCTGACTGCTGAAAAACACAGCGCATGGTGGATGCTCGCTGGACAACTATGCAGTCAGCGCGCCCAAATTACCATTCCTGCTACCCTTTCAGTTGGAGTAATAGCATGGGAAAAACTCTTAGATCATTGGCAACGGGTTTCGCGATCGCTGGCTCAAGAAGTCGTGCACGACAACTCGAAGAGTAAAGCCATTGAGTCAAAATGCAGTGCCTCAAGCGTCGAGAAGTCGGTCGCTCCGTTGGTTGAAAACAGTTTGAAATTGCACGATTCGGCAACAACGAAACCGAATCCAAAATCCAAACTCACAAACGATCATCGTTTCGTCGAAATCCGATCCGCGCGTGATCCACAACTCAGTTCCAACTTGGACCAGTTGCTGCAGCAGATTCGGAATGAACAAGGAACACTTTCATTGATTGTTGTAAAGAAATTGGGAGCAAACGTTTCTGCCTCAACCATTGCATTGCAGAATTGGCAATCCTCATTTATTGAGTATATGGATACTCATGGCGAAGCCACGAACGTGCGTGGGTTTCTATCTGACGATGGCGAGTTGACGTTGGTTTTTCAAGATGTTGACCGTGCGGAGCTAACGCAGTGGATTCGTGAATCCTTTGCAAAGTTTAACGAGGCCAATGTCGATTCGATGTTGGCAACGGCCGCCGCACAGCCACTTGTTGCTGGCGTGGCCATGGTGAGCGCACCATCTCGGTCCTTTAAGATCGACCAGCTCATTCAGGCGGCTTGGCGCTGTCTCGATGGCGCGAGCATTCAAGGGGCAGGAACGGTCAAGACCATTGAAGTGTACTAGTGCTTCGTCCTGATTGCATTTTTGGATTGAGCCGCAGGCGCCAGTTAAACGGCGCTCCCTTTCGGGCCCTTTTGCATATTGAACACCCAACAAGGAATTTCGAATATCGAAGTGACGTGCGATTTCATTCGACATTCGTGATTCCGTGTTGGATATTCGTTATTGATTCCGATACCGCTGCTACATAGTGAGGGCCATTTGGCGTTGGTGCCAAAACCCGGATAGTCCTACACTTCTCGCTTAACGCCACCATGAATACACTCGTTCCCAGGCTCCCGCCTGGGAACGGACTGTCTTCGAGGCTCTGCCTCCCGCATTCTTGGATTTAACGACGCGACGGCAGGCAGAGCCGCAGAGCCTGCAATTCCCTCGGTTCCCAGGCAGAGCCACCCGGCAGATGCGGCCTACGTGGCCTGATATGCTCAGTGCCAGACCAGGGAAAGTCCAATGAATTCTGTTGACGTTGCTTTTGGATTCGTCCAAAAAACGTTATCCTGTTAAGAAGATGTTCAGGTGTTTGAAGATGCGTAAGTTCCCACTTCGCGATTGCGCGTTCCGCGATGCTTACACCAAAAGAATTGGAACCAACCAAGTGACGATTTGGCCTGAAATGCCCGACTGCGGAGTGTATCTTGTCTGGCCATGCGATGGAGTCGAGTGGATCCATCCGGATGATGTTTCACTTGTCGAATCGTGGATTCCAAGCACACGCGTTTTCCGGCGACATAGTTTCGACGGGACCTTTTATCGATTGCAATACGGCGATCAGTCTGTCCGAGTAAAGCCATCGATGTGGCGTCGCGTCGAGGACGAAGGCCTGTCTGTCGGAGACCGGGTCGAGATACTTTCGCATTTTCAAGAAAACGAGCCTGGATTGGGAATCATCTCGGAAATACGATTTGATAAAGCGAGCAGTCGAATTCTATACACGGTTGTATCTCGAGAGCTGCCATTGCCAAGAGCGTTTGTTGCATCCGATTTGGTTTTGCTGACAAGAAAACCCCAGCTTCGAGAACCCAATGAGGGCGCACTACGTCGGGCGCAAACGGCCGCGGGGTTAAACGATGGTATACTATCGAGCTAAACCCCGTTGCTTACAACGACACTGACCAATTCATGCACTACTTAGTTATGCCGCTTGGACGCGCAGGAGATGTTCATCCATTTGTTGGATTGGCATTGGAACTAAAGCGACGTGGTCACGAGGTTACACTGTCCACCAATGGATATTTCGCCGGTCTTGCACATCGATTCGGTCTTGATTTTATCGAGCTAGGGTCAGAGGCCACGTTTTATGCCGGAATACAAAGTCCGGAACTTTGGCATCCATTTCGATCCTTTCCATACCTGTATAGGGGAATGATCGCGCCAATTGTTCGGCCGCAATTTGAAATCATAGCTCGGGAATCGGCGAAACGTCCAACCACCGTTTTGTCGAACTGTTTTGGTTTTGGAGCGCTGAACGCACAAGACAAGCTTGGCGTTACCGTAATTTCCGTTCACCTGCAGCCTGTAATGCTCTGGAGTAAATGCAAGCCGCCAAGAATGCCCGGTCTGTTCGGGCCTAACTGGTTGCAAGATCGAATGTTTCGATTGGCACAGCGTATCGTGGTCGACCCGGTTGTGCTCCCTAGTCTGAACGCATTTCGGGCTGAGTTAGGCTTGGAACCAGTCGCGCATGTTGTCGAATGGTGGCACTCAAAAAAACAGATCATTTGCTTTTTCCCCGAATGGTTTTGCCCACCACAAAAAGACTGGCCCAGGCCATTTGCTCAGGTTGACTTCCCCCTTTGGGACGAACGCAATACCGATCAGGCCCAAGTACCCGTTGAGCTCCACGATTCAATTGAGAGATTTCTCGCCGACGGATCCGCCCCAATCGCGTTTACGCCTGGCTCCGCAAACATCTTTGGAAAAGAGTTCTTTCAAATAGCCGCAAAAGCATGTGAACTTATTGGTCGTCGAGCTGTATTCCTGTCGCGGTTTTCAGAGCACATTCCGACCTCTTTGCCAGATACAGTTCTTCACGTCCCGTTCGTTCCGCTGAGCCTTTTGTTGCCTCGCTGTTCGGCCTTTGTGCACCATGGAGGAATTGGTTCTGCGTCACAAGCGATGGCTGCTGGAATTCCTCAATTGATTCGCCCACAAGCACATGATCAATTTGATAACGCCATGCGAATCGTGGAACAAGGCCTTGGAGATTGCCTTAAGCCGAGAAAGTTTGGTCCGAGATTATTGGCACGTAAGCTACATGACATGATCCAATCGGACAAAATTCGGACTCGGTGCAACGTTACCGCAGCACGCATGAACCTAACGCGCGGGGTTTGCCAAGCCGTGGACGAGTTGGAAAAACTAATACTCTAGGCTATGCAGCTCGCTTTTCTCTCACCTCAACCGTTTCAGATGCTGCTTTTTTGGCTCGGATCTTCTCGCGAAGCTCCATTATTCTTTGCCGCTTCATGGACTCAATCTGCTGCTTCTTGACGTGCGCTACCAACAACCCTTGCAGCCTATCTCGGAGCAAGGTCGCCATCGAAATCAGGCATCGCATGGCAATTAGAACCACGATTGCCCAAACAATCCAATGCAGTGGCAGTTCACTAGTCATAAACGCTAGCTATGCCGCCCTTCGTTTCGGTTCATTGGCTAGCACTTGCTTCAAGCGATCAAATTCTTCGATGCTGGTGAAGTGAATTGTGATGCGACCGCGGCCACGGCTTGTTTGGCTAATGTCAACACGCGTACCGAGATTCATTTTCATCTCGTTTTCTAAGGCCGCAAGCAAATCGGATTTGGTCGCTTTTCGTCGGGGCAAGGTGCCGAGATAACCGTCATCCGAAGAGGCAGCAGCCGCAATGGCTTCGGCGACCCGCGATTCCGTCTCGCGAACGCTCCACCCTTCGTCTTGGATCTTCTTCAAGAAACTTATTTGTTCGCGAATACTACCAAGGCTTAGGAGCGCTTTTGCGTGGCCAGCGGAGACTTCATCTCGCTGTACTGCGTCGGTAATCGAGTCAGGCAGTTCTAGAAGTCGCATCATGTTAGCGATGGTGCTTCGATCTATCTTGAGTCGTTGTGCGAGTTCATCCTGCGTGCATTTATGTTCCGCGATGTAACGCTTGAACGACAGCGCTTTTTCAATTGCGTTTAGGTCTTTGCGCTGCAGATTTTCAATGATCGAAAGCTCAGCCACGAGTCGATCGTCCGCATCGCGGACTTCCGCCCGAATGGTTGGAATTCCAGCCAATACGGTTGCTCTCAATCGACGTTCGCCGCTGATCAATTGGAATCGCTCGCCAACCTGTCGAACCAAGATTGGCTGGAGTTGTTTGTGCTCTTTGAGCGATTCAGCGAGGGACTCCAATTCCGACGGATTGAATTGTCGTCTAGGTTGAAATGGGTTGGCGTCGATCAAACTTGTATTGATGTCCAAAGTCGCGGTCGAGGATGCGATGGCCGGTTGCTTGGACTCTAACGGAATGGTCACCGGAGAATGACTGGCCCTTGATGGCTTGATGCGATCATGCGCTTCGCTTGCAAGCGATCGAATCGCATCGCTCCGATTCATTGAGTCTTCCTGCGAAGTCGGTCGCTCTGAAACTCGACCCACGTTTCCGTCAGTATTTCCAGAAGAAACTCCATTTTCCTGTGCCCCTTCCTCGATTTGCGTTCCGAGCAAAGCCGCCAAGCCACGTCCAAGTCGTCGATCTTTAGTCACGTTCCAATACCTCCATACAAAGTTCAATATATGCCCGCGTTCCACGCGATCGCGGCGAATAGGCCAAGACACTTTGCCCGTAGCTGGGTGCCTCACTTACTGCGATATCTCGAGGAATCACAGTGTCAAAAACAATATCACCAAAAAACTCTCTCACTTCGGTATCCACTTCTTGCGTCAACTCGAATCGTGGGTCGTACATCGTCAGCAAGATTCCGCCGAACGTAAGTTGACCAGGATGTTTTTGCATGATGTCACGAATGACATGAATCATTTGCGTTAGGCCCTCCATGGCGTAGTATTCGCATTGAATCGGCATGAGAACCTCGGAACTCGATGCCAAGGCAGCTTGGGTTAATTCTCCCAGCGACGGCGGGCAATCGATGAATACGGCGTCGAATCCACCCATTCCTGCTTCCAAGTGTTGTTTGAGCAATGTACCTTGAGATAACTCCCCTTTTTCAAGGCGATCTACGTCTTGAAAGGAACGGCATCCAGGCATCAAGAAAAGGTTCGATTGGTTGGTTTCGAGAATTCTTTCTCGAATGGGTGAATCCACAAGGAGCGGGTGGCGGTCAGCCGGTTGATGGCCAAGTCCGCTAGTGGCGTTGCATTGGGGATCTAGATCGACCAGCAGTGTTTTGTTGGCTGACTTGGCCATCGCCCAGGCCAAATTGATAGCCGTCGTCGTCTTTCCGACGCCACCTTTCTGGTTTGCAATGCAAAAAACGCGAGCCATTTTGAAACATACCCAAGGAATGGATGTTAATTTGGGGGATCCAAACTCGACAATACGAAAATTTCGATTGGCGCGCAAATAGCAGTTCCACGAAACACTTGGAAATTCGCAGAAGAATCTGAGGATGCGAACGGTTCCATTTCTCGTTCCAACAACTCCTTGGTCTAAAAAGTCAGTACGAACTTTCGGTGCTCGCGCAGCGGGAGCAGACATTAGGGGGAGCGGCAGTCCGTAACGCAATGGTACTCACTTTGCAATTGGCGCAGGCAAAATACTGAGCCGCGGGCGCTAGCCGCGTTACGGTTTCCCAGGCAAACACGGTTGTCGCGGCT
>JANLUJ010000401.1:0-3975 GCA_031363425.1 Pirellula sp. | reverse complement strand
GTATTCACCAGTCCGCGTCTCGATCGTCTTGTCCTGAGCGTGGGAAATTAGGATCAAACCGTAGGGCAGGCTCGCCAATCGAGTTAACACTCGGTGCCACTCGTTTTTGACTAAAGCCCAACCTTTTCCATGGCCGAGGTCCCCTTCGTAGTCGACTCCATGCTTGGCGCAAACATGCTCGGAGCACATTTTGAAAGCGTTGTCGATGGTATCGATAACGATTGTCTTGAACGGGTGATCTCCCTTGGCAATTAGCTTGCATGCGTCAAGAAAATCTTCCCATTTGTAAGTCGGAACCCTGAACACCTCGAGGTGATTGAGGCCAGGCTCACACTCGAAAAAAATCGCCTCAGGAAACCGCGCAGACCAACTACTTTTGCCCAACTTGGGTGCCGAGTAAAGCAAGATTGTTTGCTTACCAAGTTCGGTCACTGTCTTGGTCTTTTCAACTGGTAGTGTTAATGTCATCGTGTAAAAATTCCTTTCAAAACGAGGGTGCGTAAGAATCAACAGGGGAAAGCTCTTCATGTGGAAGTGCAATCTCATAGAGGTTGTCTGCGACGTTGGGATTGAAGCCGGATTGACAGAAGCTCAGGTACTCACATGGCCTCTGGAAACTGAAGCAATTCGAAGTATTTAGTAACCACTTTCCGCGTCGCTTGGCATCGAGATACTGCTGCGTGATCTCCCAAACTTCGTCTTGCAGCATGGCGAGTCGATCTTCCGACAAGTAAATGAACTCGCGATGGAATGCATCTGGTCGCGAGTACCATTCCGCAAGTCTCGCTTGAAATTCTTCGTCCGACTCGGGCAATTGCCTCTTTGCTGTGGACTTGCCGCTCTTATTCTTTGCGGCCAGTTCCGCATGCCGAACTTCGAACTCTGCTTGGGTCTCACCGCGTCCTTGTTTCAACCGCGACTTCAATAGGACGTTGTAGATGACGCCAACGATTGGATAGCCAAGTTCACGCAGGTAATGGCTATAGAGGGCGATCTGCGTATCGGTCCAAAGCTTGTCTAGGTAATTGGCGTCGATACTCGCCGCTGTCTTATGTTCCAGCAAGTACATCCCATCATGGCACTCAACAATTCCATCGACCTTGCCTGCAATTCGAAACGTTTGGCTTTGGCGCCCTGTATCAGGATTGCGAATCTCACCAACGAATTCCTTCTCAACTTCAACGATGTCGAAGTCTTCGATTGCGTAGCGGTTGGCATACCCTGTGAACATGGCCCGAGCCAGATGCCAAAGTGACTTTTGAAAGTTGTCAACATTTCGATCCGGGAATTGCTGGTCGAGATGATTCAAAACCGATTCCAACCGATTCGGATCCCGAACAGAGCGGTACCACAGTTCAATGGCACTGTGGACAATGCCACCAAAGGAAAGTGCCTCCGCCCTCTCACGCGGCCGCAGATTATCGAGATAGCGATGCTTATACTTCCGCGGGCAGTTACGAAACGTGTTGAGTGCCGAGTAGGTCAGCACCAATTTGTCGCTGCCGGCGACGCTTTCAGTCGTTTGGGAAATGGTTAGATTCACAGTAATCTTTCGAGCTTAGAACAATGAAATTGCAGGGTGCGATTGCAATTGGGTCAAAAACGCAACTAGTCAGGGAGAAAGTCGGCTGTGTCATCGATGATCAATCCGTTGTGGCGTTTGGAGCCACGCTGCTTGGCGAGTAGTGCTTCGGGAATCGAACCATAGCCCGCATTGATCCGAGCACATTTCCTGCAGATGCGATTGCCTGGCCCCTTCGATAGAAACGTCTGACTGCATTTGAGGCAGACACGTTTTGCTGCACGATTTTGGTTTGGTTGCTCGTCCATGTTGAATGAATCTCTGACCTGTTGCTTTCTTCATGCTGGATTACTGTGTTGCTAGAGTGACTCGATTTGCTCGACTTCGAAGTTGCCCTCGTTATCACTCGTGACGAGATAGTGCCTGTATTCAGCTTGGACCACGAATCGAGTTGGCCCGTCGAGTTGTTCTCGTAGTTCAGAGCATGCCTTCGTCATTGCTTGGGATGCCATGTCGAAGCGGTCGACTGCTCGCAAGTAGCTTCCAACGGCGAGAGAAATATTGATTCGTGTATCGATATCTAATTGTGGACTGGACATATTGGTCTTCCTTATGCTGTGCGTGATGTAGATGCGAAGAGTGTTTCTCTATTGGTATTACTTCCCCGTTGGGGCTCAATCTGACGGAACTATTTGTGGAAATATTTTTCGAGACC
Organism: Pirellula sp.; assembly: GCA_031363425.1. Taxonomy (GTDB): domain Bacteria; phylum Planctomycetota; class Planctomycetia; order Pirellulales; family Pirellulaceae; genus JBKCUI01. The sequence continues at coordinate 1,738 of JANLUJ010000401.1, read as the reverse complement.
GGCTTCTTCAAAATGAACGCGGATCTCATCCATCCAATCTCCGAGCGTCGATCTGGGAACGCCGAGTTCAATCACGATTTCATTTAGACTAAGTGTCTTCTTGAGTTCCAAAAAATCTTGCAATCGCTTTGGCAATCGTGCGATCACGTTCCCCATGTCTGACTTAAGATCATTCAATTGCTCTTCGCTCAACGTGCGCTCGCGTCCAAGGCGTCGGTCGACTTCTCGATTGCTGATCGTTTGGAGCAATTCGGTTGGACCTGCATCTTCATTTTTGATGTTGACGTTTAGACTCACCATCGCGCCGCTGCTGCGTTTGTCCGCGTTCCGATCTCGCAAGATGTTGGAAACTTGACGATCCACGACTGCGGTAATGAACGGATTCAGAGGTCCAACGCTCGCGTCGAAACTTTCCAGGCTCTTGATAACTCGAGCCAGGAGCTCTTGCTTCAAATCTTCGCGCTCGTGATGTCTGAATCCCAAGCGATCGATCAACATGTTCACTTTGCGGTTGATCAAGGCTTTCGTGTAAGAATCATCTTCGAGTCGAAAAGTCGTAAGAACTTCCTGGTTTGAGTTTTTTGCTGCATCTCGCATAGAATTAATCCTCGAGTGGATTTTGAGAACGGAATGAATAAGGCGCGGCTCAGATCGCGACTACGCATCCGAGCGAGAAAACGAAGCTGCTTGGCGCTTCGCGTGCACTGGTGGTTTGAAGACGGCAAGCGCCGTTAGCTACAGATATTCATGCAAGGAGGATTCACGAAAGACCTCCCGCATTGAACGGAACCGCCTATGGATGGTTGAAGGCGATTTGCTTCCCTGTGAGCTCACCGAACGCAGATCGGGGGTTTTGAGGAACGATTCGCAGAGATCCCGCAACTCATCTGGCAAGTTCCTGATCGTTGCTTGAATGGCCTCTTTCAGTTCGCCCGCTGGTTCAATTGTTGATTCCTTGGCTTCGACCTCTTCAATAAATTCAACGCCACATTCGATGTTGCGAATGGTCAAATGCTTGCTGCGCCGGATAATTACTCTCAGTTCCCGTTCGGCTACGATCCGAACGAATGTCGACCAGCTTGCTCGCTCGGAATCGAACGATTTGCTTCGACGCATCAAAACGACAAGGATTTGCTGGACGAAATCGTCCTGTTCATTGCTGTGGGCGCGTCCCTGGCGAGTAGCGCGAACCACGGACTTGCGGACGATTTGGACCGTTTCTTCGTCGATCCGAGAGTAATCAGAAGTAGATTCATTTTTCATAGTGTTTTGCCAAATCCATTAGAGGTTCAATATCCGCCGTGACCCAAGAATGGGAATGCAATTGTTGGCTCACGTCGAATGGGATGATTCGGTTCGTGCCCACAAGTGCTTCCGCTTTGCGGTCGGCAGTATGTCTGGCAAAACTTGTTGAACTGGTTTATCCGAAACAGGTTTGCTTTCGCGACGATTACTTCAACAGATCCGTGTTCAACGGTACGGTCTGCTTGGTAATTGTTTGTGGCCAGCTGTCGCCACTCATGTCTCGCAGGTACCTTTTCGGACGTTAACCTGCAAGTGTTGTTGTCTGTCAGCGACTACTTACGCCAACTCAAGTTTTGACTGAAATACTACGTGCCTCGGAAGGCCCTTAATTGCAGTGATCTTTGGGATGACACAATCTTCTTTGTGATCGAGGATTGCGAAGAAGTCCACTAGCTCTTGCTTGATCTTGAAATCCTCTGGGTAACTTTTTGCT
>JANLUJ010000399.1:0-6068 GCA_031363425.1 Pirellula sp. | reverse complement strand
GGTACTTTTCAGTCTGCCGGTCGCCTTAGTGCTGGACTTTGGGAACTGACCCACAACTTGAACCGTGAAGGTAGCGATGGAAATCAAAGCAACCATTTATGAGTCGGTGACAGTCGTTGATCTGTCGGGAGAGTTGGACGGAGTGACGGCGCCCCAGGCCCAACTTCAGATTCTGCCATTAGCCGCAACCGCTCAAAAAATATTGCTGGATATGACGCGCGTTACTTATATTTCAAGTGCCGGTTTACGGATGCTCTTGCTGGTCTATCGGCAGGTGAGTGGTAGCCGCGGCAAGATTGCGCTTGTAGGACTTACGGAAATGGTGCGAGATACCATGGACACAACCGGATTTCTCGCCCACTTTGCTACGTACGATCAACTCGAACAAGGCTTGATAGCACTTAGCAGCCGATCTGGCCTGACATGAGCACTACTCCAGCAAGAATCGACGTTTATCCGACCCATGAATACCATGGGTATCTTCTGCGACCAGGAAGACCATATCCATTTGGCGCAACTATCGTATCGGGTGGCATCAATTTTTCAGTATTCTCGCGGCATGCCACCAGCTGTGAACTCGTTCTATTTAAGCGGGGTGAGTCACTGCCATTCATTGAGATTCCTTTCCGAGGGGAATATTGCAAGCCTGAGTCGGATGAGAAAATCCACAGTGAGTTTAGGATCGGCAACGTCTTCACGATGACGATATTCGACTTGGATCCTGAGAGCATTGAATATGGCTATCGAATGGCTGGACCAGGTCCGCAGGTCGAGCGTGGACGACCGGGACTGCATCGATTCGACACACAACAGATCTTGCTAGATCCGTATGCCAAAGCAGTAGGTGGTCGCGATGTGTGGGGAGCACGTGTTTACAACCACGATCGATTCCAACATCGGGGGCGAATCATCAGTGACGATTTCGATTGGGAGTCGGACAGGCCTCTCGAAACTCCGATTGAGGAACTGATAATTTATGAGATGCATGTTCGTGGTTTCACGCGTCATCCTTCTTCGGGCGTAAAACATCCCGGAACCTACGCGGGGCTCCGTGAAAAAATCCCATATCTTCGGCGCCTCGGTGTCAACTGCGTTGAATTGATGCCCATATTCGAGTTTGATGAGTTGGAAAACCAACGGATCGACCCGACTAACGCAACGCCTTTGAGGAATTATTGGGGATACAACACGGTCGGTTTCTTTGCTCCCAAAGCGGGATTTGCGGCCTCAGGCAGGTCTCGGGACGGCACGATGGTGGCCGACGAACTAAAGACATTGGTTAAGGAATTGCATAGAAACGGAATCGAGGTTGTACTCGATGTAGTCTTCAACCATACCGCTGAGGGCAATGAGTATGGGCCGACCATTTCTTTCCGGGGAATCGATAACACTACCTATTACATGTTGAATCGCGAGGGTTTCTACTTCAACTTTAGCGGTACAGGTAATACGATGAACTGCAACCATCCGATCGTGCGGAACATGGTTTTGGATTGCCTGCGGTACTGGGTATCTGAATATCACGTGGACGGCTTCCGATTCGATCTCGCCGCCATTTTAGGACGATCGCAATCGGGTGATCCGCTTGCCAATCCGCCCTTGCTCGAAATCCTGGCTCACGATCCCGTTCTCGCGCGATGCAAACTAATCGCCGAAGCATGGGATGCCGGTGGATTGTATCAGGTCGGCACTTTTCCGGCGTACGGAAGGTGGACCGAATGGAACGGCAAGTATCGAGACACCATCCGCCGATTTCTCAAAGGTGATAAAGGGCAGATCTGGGAAATGGCACAAGGCATTCAAGGCTCACCGAACCTGTACGCAGAGCGCGGACCGACAGCCTCTGTTAATTTTGTCACTTGCCACGATGGTTTTACACTCCATGACCTATTCGCCTACGATCAGAAGCACAACGAGGCCAACGGCGAAGACAACCGCGACGGTGCAAACGATAACAATAGCTGGAATTGCGGCTGGGAAGGTCCTTGTGATGACCCACAAGTCAACGCGTTGCGAATGCGGTTGGTCAAGAACGCGGTCGCTATCTTGATGATCAGTCGCGGGGTACCGATGATACTGATGGGAGACGAGTTGAACAGAACGCAACTTGGAAACAATAACACCTATTGTCACGACGATGAGCTTTCCTGGTTGGATTGGACGAACATGGAGAAGCACGCCGATTTGCTACGATTCTTCCGACTCTGTATCGCGTTTCGGCGTGACCATCCGGTTTTGCGAGCCCCGTCCAAATTTCAACGAGAAAAAGGCGAAGGGTCCGATTATGCGGACATTAGTTGGCACGGCACTCAGGCATGGAATGTCGATTGGTCCGTCGACAGTCGCTCGCTGGCTTGCTTGGTATGCGGCCGACTTTCAAGTAAAGTTGGCACGAAAGCAACCTTCATTTACACAGCCATGAACATGCATTGGGAGAGTTGGGATTTTGAACTTCCTAAGCTGCCTGATGATCAGCAATGGCATCTGGTGGCTGATACGAGCCGCCCGTCACCTGAGGATTTCTGTGAGCCGGGCAGTGAATCTGTGATCGCGAATCAGCAGTTGATAGGGTTGGGCAGCCGCTCGGTCGCTATCCTAATCGGTAAGTAACAAGCGGCAATTTGGACGATCGCGAAGTTGGATAATTGCCAATCGCGAAATGATTGGTGAGTCAGGCGAGAAGGGTGGGCGCATTGCGTGGTGGAGGTATTGCATGTTCCGGGAAAACTGGATTCGCTAAGCCGAATCGCGGCTTACGTGTTGGACGCCGCCAAGCTTGCCGGATTGACCCCCAAGGCAACACTGTCGATACGACTTTCAGTAGACGAGATAGCGACCAATGTTGTGACACATGGATACGCCGAAGCCGGACCGACTGGATTTCTCGACATATCGGCGCATGTTGACGAGAAAGGATTGACAATTGTTCTAGAGGATACCGGAAGATGCTACGACCCAACCAAGTTCGACCGACTCGCGTGTTTGGACCTGCCGTTGGACGAACGTCAGGTGGGTGGATTGGGAGTGTATCTGGCCATGCATAAAGTGGATCAATTTCGGTACGAGCGCGTTGACGAACGCAATCGGCATACTTTTTTCATTGGACGCGAGTCGTCTGCGGACGATTGAATCCGCAAAACGAGTGAAACATGCTGCGAATCAGAATCAAGAACGACCGACAGCGGAAGCAGGTCACACATTCCTCGGGCATTTTGTTGCTCGGGCGCAACAAAATGCAAGATGTGGCATTTGTTTTTATTGATGACCCATACGTTTCGCGGAAGCAACTGAAACTGGAAGCGGTCGCTCCCAACACCTTTCGTATCGAGAATATCGGTAGTGTCGAGGTTTGGCTGGCAGATGGAAAACGACTGCATACGGGAGACTCCGTAGAACGAGTTTTACCGGTTCAATTGTCAGTCGGCCAAACTCAAATTGAATTCGTTCCCATCGCAGGCCCAGCTGACGCAGATATTCACGAGACGATGCTTCCGAGTTTAGCTCAATCCTCAAGACATATTCTTCGTGATCCGACGCAACGATCCTTTTTGCAAGAAGAAGAATTGGCAGCAGTTCGTTTGTCGGATCTAGGTGATGCGCCGTCGCCGGAGACGTTCGCACTATGGTTGCAGACCGTGTTGTCGGTACAGCATTCTGCAGCCGGATCCGATGCTTTTTACGATGAGACAGCCAGCGCGGTGGTTGATCTCGTTGGCCTCGATTGCGGAATGGTGATATTGCGGAACGACGACCGTTGGGAGATCAAGGCACACTGTACCGGTAGCAGCGACGATGAAGCAAGTTTCAGTCGCTCGGTGTTGGATCAAGTAGTCGCGGAAAAACGAACTTTTTATGAATTGTCTACACGCGAAGTCTTGACGGCCAGTTTGATTAACATTGAAGCAGTAGTCGCTTCGCCGATCTTCGGGGCGGACCACGAGGTGGTCGGGGTCGTGTATGGTTCACGCGGCAAATCCGGTAACGCGGGCTACCAAATTCATGCTCTCGAAGCACAAGTCGTCCAATTGCTTGCAAGCGCAGTCGGTGCGGGACTGATGCGACTAGAACAACAGGAAAGGTTGTTGAAATTCGAGCACGAACTCGGAATAGCTCGCCAAATTCAAAGCAGTTTTTTACCGCATCAAATTCCACAACCAAACGGTTGGGAGATCGCCGCTTGCTTTCGACCTGCTCGCGGAGTGTCCGGTGATTTTTATGATGTCTTTGAGCTCGAGGGTGGAAAGGCGATCGGAATTGTTGTCGCCGATGTCTGCGACAAGGGTGTTGGTGCCGCTCTCTTCATGGCTTTGATCCGGACACTGGTTCGCGCGTTTGCCACTAGCGGTGCGATATCCTCGTCAAGCGCGATGGGCCCAGCGACTAGCAACGAGGTCTCGCCCGTCTCCTTGGCCAACGACTATGTATTCGCAAACCATTTGGAAGCAAATATGTTTGCAACGCTCTTTTTTGGCGTAATTGACGTCTCGACTGGTCAGTTAACCTACATCAATGGCGGTCATGAACCGCCAGCGATTATTGGTTCCAACGGAATTAAATGCCATTTGGCTCCAACAGGGCCCGCGATCGGAATGTTTCCAGATGGGCCCTTTGAAGTTCAACATAGTTCATTGGAGATTGGCGACACGTTGTTCATTTTCACTGACGGCATAACGGAAGCCCGCAGTCCAAGCCGACAATTCTTTCAATTGCCGCGTCTACGAACGCTCCTTGGAATACCAGTGTCGTCGGCCGTTGAATTGTTAGAGCTAGTCGATCGTGCAGTTGCAAAACATGTTGCTGGTGGAGACCAGTACGACGATATCACGATGATGGCGGTGCGACGTTGTCCCACCACTAGCTAGTTCAGCTCCACTGTTTGAAGTTCGTTCGGACGGGGAAGGGACGCCGCCGATTGCCTCGTCCGCCCAGTCGCAGCCGAAGACCAAACCGCGCTTACCTCGGGGAACCAGCACAAAGACGCTCTTTCAAGAATAAAAAAGATTTTTCCGCAGCCTCAAAATCAAGGAAGGACAACATGTGGTCTTTTTTTTCCACAACCAAATACTCGAATAAAACACCGTTCCTTTCCAAAGCATCGCACATCAACTGCGAGGAGATCGGGGGCACCAACCAGTCCTTGCTGCCGTGAAACAAAAAAATGGGTGGGTCGTCTGGACTAACATGAGTTATCGGTGACGCATTTGCATACCTTTCCGGATACTTGGCCCTCGATCCGCCAAGCAAACCGACCAGTAACTTGCTCTCTGCTGGGACCTGAGTCAAATCGCATGGAGCGGCTCCAATCACAGCCGCCTTGAGTCGAGGTAAACCCACTTTTGGATTCGTGGCCAGCAAACCCACCAGGTGACCTCCAGCCGAGTAGCCCCAAGCCCCTAAGGCATCTGTGTTTACACCCAGCTCGTCAGCATGCTTGCTCATCCATTCCAATGCAAGATTGCAATCGTCTATTTGCGCTGGAAACGGATGCGCTGGTATCAAACGGTAGTTTATGACCATGACGACAAACCCCATCTTGGCAAGCCGTTTCGCATGCAGCGAATCGTTCATCTTGTCCCCAGCGAACCATGCCCCACCGTGAATCATGAGGATGCCGGGGCTCTTTTGTACGAGACATCTAGACTTCAATTGGTAAATATCCGCCCGGTGCATCGGCTCGGTCGAATCGCCATACACGACATTGAAATCCACCTTCAATTCGGAGGCTTTTGGATCCTCGCTGGCTTCGCAAAGTCGAACAGGCGAGCCGGAAAGCAACCCCAACAGGATGCAATAAACAGGTATTCGACTCATTGAATTCCTTCGGAGATTATCGATGGGAGTGAAAGACGGTTCGCCACATTTGCTAGAGACGCATACGCCCGAGTGTACCTAAGAGCGTGCCAAGCTAATTTCCGCTCGCTATATTGTATTGTAGTGAAAAGCCATCCATTCGCAGGGCATAAAAGTCTGCCGTGGGAGGACGGCGACCGTTTCCAATGAATGCGCTGCCGGTCAACTAGAAAATGATCACGCCTTCCGAGATTGTCGAAAAAGCAGTTAGAATCTAT
>JANLUJ010000397.1:0-7791 GCA_031363425.1 Pirellula sp. | reverse complement strand
ATCTCTTCAAAGGAACAACATCCACTGCGACTATTTGTATAAAAGTCGAAAGTTAATGCAACATCTTTTCGACAATTTTTCCACATAAATGAAACCAATTTTCCACAACAGCAGTTGGATGGTTCGCGAATTTGGATGGCTTCTATCGATCGATCGAAGCCAATCATCTCGGCTGAAATTGGAACGATGAACTATTTTGATCGAATCGAAAATCAAGTCTCATGTTTATCGAATGAAGATTGCATTTCGACCTACTTCAACGCAAAACGCCTTCGTGTTTTGCGATAAAAAAACCGGTCACCGAATCGATCATGGAATGAAAAAACCCAATAAATTTATTGCCCTCTCGCATTTGAACAACCAATCACGTTTGCGATTGTCGCATTCGTCGTAAGCTTCAAACGAGCTATATAAGATCGATGCCACTAACGTTTCATTCACGTCGCTGAACGTTGACTCGACATCAAAAAAAGGACTTCTGTTGCTCCCGAAAAATTCGATAATCACGAACGCATTCGAACGATGTTGACGCGATGAAAAATCGAGTGCGCAGCGACAAAAAAAAATTTGATTTTTTTTGTCGCATCACCAGTTTCGAGGTCCATATCCGCTCTGCAACGCTTGAATGTTGTTCATCGCCATCGATGCAAGGAACAATGCATTGAGCGCCATGTCATGTGAGATGAACCAGTACGCAGCAACAAAGCCGACGACTGCGCTGAGCGCGTGGGCCTCCATCAGACCGCTATTGCGTTGGACAATTCCGATGACGTGCTGAGCAATCTGACCACCATCGAGTGGATAGATCGGTAGAAGATTGATGAGCGCCCACCAGATGCTAGAGGTCACCATGAACTTGATCGAAGCGTAGACCACTGGATTTAGCGGGATACTGCATTCCAATTGCAGATAATCCGCCAGCCAACGGAATTCAAATACAGATACACCACACAAAATGGCTATGATGCCTACAAGCACGGCCAGCAGGAGCTGTATTGCCGGCCCAGCGGCTGAGATTAGGATCTGATCGAAGTGACTTAGCTGTTTTCTCTGCCCATTTCTGCCCCAGATCATTCCTGCCCCGGGTATAGCTAGACCTCCCATTTGATAAAGCACTATGTCGCAACGTATTCCGAAATAACGAAACGCTAATGCGTGGCCAAGCTCGTGAACCAGTATAGAAACGAAAGTGACTGCTACCCAAATAGCGAGCACTACACCAAGATTGATTGAAATATTCCTGTCGGCATACGTCGTTTGAAGGGACATTGCCCAGTTGTATCCCAGCGCTGCACTAACGGCCCAGAAAAGCCAAGATACTCGAACAGGAAATCCGAATAGCTGAAAACGCCAGTCGTATTGGCTAGATTGAGGTTCTCCAAGTAGCATATGACCCAGTTCCTATTAGATTTTCCGAGGCTCGCTTAGACGCCAACTACATGCCAGGCCATTGAGAGCCATGCGCGGCGAGTACTTTTTCCATCAATGTGGGAATAATTTCGCGGGGAACGAACCGGTCTAGTGACCGACCGTGTCCGAGACTGGCGATCTGTTTGATCAAGGTACTCGATACGTGTGCGTACACCTCATCGGCCATCAAAAAAACTGTTTCTATTTCTGTATCCAATTGGCGGTTAGCCATCATCATGGTGAATTCAGCCGCAATGTCCGTTAAGGGACGTACCCCTCGCACCATCACCCTCGCACCAATGTTTCGAACGAAGTCGACCGCCAATCCATCAAACCTTTCAACCGAAACGTGCGGCAAGTGACGCGTAACACGTTGGAGCATATCAATCCGTTCGTCGGTCGAAAACAGGGACTGTTTAGACGAGTTTACGCCCACGCCGATTACCAGCCATGAATACAGCTTTGCGCTTCTCTCAATGATATCCAAATGACCTAATGTAACGGGGTCAAATGAACCTGTGTAAACCGCTTTGTTTGGGCTAAGCTCAGTCGACATGGTTTGATTCACCTTAGGAAAACTGGGACAAAGTTTGCTGTTTGCTAAAGCTCAAAAACGCAAACAGGTAGAAAACAAACATCACCAATCCTATGAGAACGACAAAGCCCAGTCCGACGTACAATCCGATATCGAGAATGAACCCCATGTCGATCGGGGGCGAATTGGGGTCTGCCTGCATTTGCTTCATCGTTTGCTCTTTGACTTGCCCAAAGGTAGAAAGCCCGACCACGCAACCATTCACGGTTTCGATGACCTTAAAGATCATCATGAACGCCGACGTGTATCGAATCAGGTTAGCTCCCAACCGCTTTTGCTGGAGTCCCATTACCCCTGCCATGATCTCACAAACGGAAACCGCAAAGTTGATAAATGCTAGTAGAATCGTTATCACCATCGCTCCAGGGTACGGGTTCATTGCAGGCATGGCATTTGCATCACTTGAGGATTCCATGAAGATAGCCATGGTGATTCCAATTATGGCCTGCAGCGTTTGAAGTAAGCCTAGTGCTCCCAAGATAATAAAAAAAATGCAGACGACTTTCACAAAGCCCTTGAGTGGGGCTTTGACTCCAGGTTCGCCCAAATCATCAGCGAACTTTGGAGCGTAGGGATTGTAAGTTGGGTCCATGCTCATGAAAGGAAAATCCTGGTTCGGGTGTTCTGTGACTGCAACGTCGTAACCAAACGATCGATGTCTTCTTGGTTATTGTAAGCATGGGTCGCCACTCGCACGCGATTGTGTCTAACGCTTACGACGATTTCTTCTTTCAGAAAGCCATCTCGCAATTCATTCGGATCCAATCCAGGAACCTCGAAGGTCAGAATTCCACTCAATTCGCTGTCTGCATTCCGATCACTTCTCGCGCGAAAAACATTTGCTCCGGCAGATTTTAGCTCTTCCTCAATGTTGGCGGCATTTTCCAATACCGCTGAAGCAATTAGGTTATCCTCTTGATGGCAACCATGGTCCAGTAGGATTTGTAGACTCTCACACAATCCAATTTGTCCAGCGTGGTTGGCCGAACCACCTTCGTATCGCGAGGCGTCGTTTTTGAGAACCATGCGGTCGGTTTGAAACTTGCCAGCCATTTGCAGAGACCCCCAACCCTGCATTAATGGTTCCAATCGTTCTAAATTCTTTTGTCGAATGAACAACAAACCAGCTCCCTCCGGCCCAAGCATCCATTTGTGGCCGTCGGCGGCCAAGTAGTCGATCGGAATCTCCTGAGTGTTGAGCGGAAAGACCCCCAAGCCTTGAATGGCGTCGACAAAGAGTTGCGCGCCTGCAGAGTGAACGACGTCACACAGCTTGGCGAGATCCAGTCGAAATCCACTCAAATACCCAACCCAACTGACGGCCACCAAGCGAGTCGTCTTGTCGATTGCTTCGCGAATCGCATCCAAAGACACCACACCAAACTCATTCACTGCGACCTTGCGTACCTCGACCCCTCGGCGTTCAAGTGCAAGCCAAGGGAGCAAATTGCTGGAAAACTCGTTGCTCAGTACAACCACGCTTTCCTTAGATGGTCGGCCAATCCAGGCATACCCCTGAGAAATCATGTTTATCCCGAAGGTCGTGTTGGGAATCAAAGCGATCTCATTTGACTGGCAGTTTAATACTTTAGCTGCTGAATTCCTTAAGCGACGCGAGGCGGCGGACCACTCCGGCCAGAAGACATCGCCGTCATAAAGGGACTGCGTCGACCATTTCTGGATCGCCTCCGCGGCAGGTCGCGGGATTGGGCCAACGGCGGCATGATCGAAATAAGCGTACTTCTTGGAAACGGGCATCAGTTCGCGGAGCGATGCCCTCACCTGGAATATTGGTGCGTTTTTGTCAACAAATCCTTCCATCCTGGCCTCCGGTGGTAGCTTTTCGGATAAAAACAAAACGTCGGGAACTTGCCCCATGACAGTCGAAAAAGTTCAACTATACTAGCGCACGGCACGCTGAGTTGTGTTGGCAACCTGCGATTGTCCATTTCCGGACAGGAATCCGGGCCTTTTCGAGAACTGGGTCCTTTTCCGGCGTCTCCATGCGTCCTATTTTGAGCACGATATCCCTTTACAGCAGCCACCCAGACACTGGGAGCATCCCTGAAGAGCACCGAGGAACTTGATGCCCAGATTGTTGTGTTTAGGCGGTCTTGTGGTCGCTGGTTTAGTATTCTTACTCTTTTTGCTCGATTTGATAATGAGTTTAGTAGGGATGGGTGCGCTATTTCGGTATCCAAGCCTCTTAATGGATCTGACGTTCATGTTATGCTCTGCGATACTCGGCTATCTATCGTGGATGTCATTCAAAGAACTCAAGTAGCGCAACGGGTCGTAGCTCGTGTCGCTTCGACGCAAAGAATATTATGCGATTTGACCCAGAAGCGTGGTCGCTTGATAGGCCATCACTCGGAGCCCTCGACACCATTAGGGTGTGGCCCACCAAAACAGAGCCGTCCTGCCTCGTTGTCCTTTGCCACGGATTCGGTGCCCCTGGCTCCGATCTCGTCGGGTTGTTTGAGGACATTCTCCAACATCTGCCTGACGATTCGCCGAAACCCGCCTTCCTCTTTCCAGAAGCGCCCATCGATCTAGAAGACGAGGGCATGTATGGTGCGCGCGCTTGGTGGCGACTAAATATGGCCCAACTGATGCAGATGTCAGCATCTAACTCCTTTGACAGGATGCGGGATGCCGTACCGGACGGGATCGATGAGGCTCGCCAGAAGCTATGTGCCTGCATCGAACAGTGTAGAACGCAAAAGAAATTGCCTGATCTTCAGATCGTGTTAGGCGGATTCTCTCAAGGAGCCATGTTGACTGTCGACACTGCCCTCCGAGGCAATGTTGGGCCAATCGTTGGCCTTTTAGTCTTCTCGGGAGCACTCATCTGCGAATCGCAATGGAGAAAAGCGGCGTTAGCCAAGTCTCTTTTAATACCGTTGGTTCAAAGCCATGGAAAAGTTGACCAAATCCTTCCCATCTCAACCGGTCGATGGCTTCATAAACTACTGCATGACATCGGATGCACTGGCGACCTCGTTGAATTCAATGGTTCGCACACAATCCCAAGCGAAGCGATAGCGAGTACGGCTAAACTCTTGGCGTCGATAACGCCTTCGACGTAGCAACTATCTATGAAAATCGTTCGGCCGCGACGTTCTTCGGTAAGCTACCAAATCTTGTTGCTTTGTGAATGAGTAATGGGATAATACGCGGTTGGTCTCCCAACCACGGAATTGTTCCGACAGTTGGTGAACCCCAACTTGACCTATTCACGTTGGGGGAAACCGCATTCTCTCGATATTAGGATTAGGAGCTGAAGTATGTTGCGACGAAAATTGGCTTTGACTTTGACCCTTTGTGCGGCCCTGCCGTCCGCACTTCTTCACGCGGATAGCGATTTGAAGGAAGGTGCACCAGATATTAAGCATGCCGGCCCGATGGCTTTCGCTCCGCATGGAATTCTTCTCGTAGGCGACACGCTCAATGCTGCCATCTATGCAATCGATACGGGGGACGATCAAGCCGCTTCGGGTGAAAAATTGTTAAACATTGAGGGGGTTAATCAAAAGATCGCTGCAATGTTAGGCTCCGACGCCTCCGAGACTGTCATCAACGATATGGCCGTCAATCCCGTAAGCGGGAATCTGTACCTGTCGGTGGCTCGAGGCCGCGGACCAGATGCGGCACCGGTAATCTTCAAGGCAGATTCCAAAGGCACTCTCTCCCAATTGAATCTCAAGAAAGTCAAGTTCAGCAAAGCAGATATCGCAAATGCGCCTGCACCCAAGGAGGGGCAACGCAATCCTCGGTTGAGCGCCATAACCGACCTACAATACAAAGATGGAAAAGTCGTAGTAGCTGGGCTCTCCAACGAAGAATTCGCGTCCAAGCTGCGAGTCCTGAAATACCCGTTTGATGGAAGTAGCCAGTCGACAAGCGTCGAGGTATACCACGGTGCACACGGCAAACTAGAGACAGCGTCACCGGTACGCACATTCACGACCTATGAAGATACCGTCTTGGCCGCCTATACATGCACGCCACTTGTATCTATTCCGATAGTGGACCTCAAAGACGGGACCAAGACCAAGGGGAAAACGATCGCGGAACTGGGCAACATGAATCAGCCCCTCGACATGATCGTTTACAAAAAAGGCAATCAAGACTTTTTACTCATGTCGAATTCGGCTCGTGGCGTGATGAAGTTAAAACTGAGCAAGGGAGATATTGATTCGACGCAAGCAATCGAATCGAGAATCGCGACCACGGCCGGTTTGCCTTATGAGACCCTAAAGGATCTGAAGGATGTCGTTCAGCTTGACAAGCTAAATGCCAATCAAGCAGTGTTGCTCGTGAACAACGCCGGTCGATTGGATGTTAAGACGATCGATCTGCCGTAGTCCAAATCCATAAGGTCCCGCCCAATCGGGCGGGACTGTGGGATAGGCTTCCAGCCTGTCGCATCAAAATTGTCGTGACAGGCTGGAAGCCTATCCCACAATCCGAATTCGTTTACCCCTGAGCCGTAGGCGACGGTTGCCTGAGGAGACTCTCTTGTACAGCACCTTACTTACCTTTTTTCTCCTTTGCGCGTTCGGCTCAGATGACTCCACTACTAACCGAGAAACCAAAACTCAAAAGCAACGAATAGGTAACTCTTCGATTTACGTCGAGCTTCGCGATGCGTCCGATTCAGCAACGTTTGCAGTAATGGGACTTTCCAAACTTGATCTCCTGCAAATGTTGAAGCCGGCCGAGTTGCAAAAGAGCCTAACGGTTCGTGTGCATCAATCGAGTAACTCCGAATTCTTGCCGCCGATGCTTGGAACATATTCAGTAACAGATACCGAACTACTTTTTGCAAGCCAATTTCCGTTGAACCCCACTATTCGATATCGAGTCGAATTGGACTCGCACTTGGTCGATGGCCTTGACCAAGAGGCCATCGTGTTTTCTCCTCGCCCCAGAAAGCGACTTCCCGCCACGACGGTTTCTGCCGTTTATCCGTCGGCTGATGTTTTGCCTGAAAACGTGCTGAAGTTTTACGTCTACTTTTCAGCGCCAATGAGTCGTGGCGAAGCCTATAAGCGGATCCATTTGATTCGAGAAGGCCTAGAAGTGGACTCGCCATTTCTCGAATTGGGGGAAGAACTTTGGGACACGGATCAAAAACGTTTCACGTTGTTTTTCCATCCGGGCCGAATCAAACGGGGCCTGAAACCACGCGAAGATAACGGAACGCCGATGACCAACGGTAACGAGTATACCCTGCGAATTGACGCAGACTGGTTGGCTGCAGATCAGCAACCATTGGCCGCGGCATTCGAAAAGAAGTTTCGGGTAGTCGGTGCAGACGGCACGCAACCCGATTCCAAAAAATGGAATGTAGACGCACCGAAGGCGAATTCGAATAATCCCGTTTCTTTGACCTTTGACGAGCCGCTAGATCACGCGATGTTGAATCGCATCGTGCGAGTACGAGATAATTCCAATGACGAGGTGGTTGGAACAGTAACTATCAAAGACAAAGAAACCGTATGGTCTTTTGAACCAAAGAGGCCTTGGAGTTCTGGCAACTATACTGTTGTCTTGGATACGATTATTGAGGATCTCGCGGGCAACAGTCTATCAAAACCCTTCGAAACAACCGAACAAGAAACCGAATCCCCCTCAACCGTCGCCGCTGAAATGACAATTCCGTTTGTCATTCCGTAAAACAGGTCCAATGAAGTGATCGTTGGCCGGGGCAAACTATTTCTTTCGACCCCGACTTTGACCGTTCTGGCCTTCTTGTTGTTGATTCATCATTTGTTGTTGCT
>JANLUJ010000392.1:0-2396 GCA_031363425.1 Pirellula sp. | reverse complement strand
TAGATCCGTCTTTGAGCTTCTCCAGCTGCGGAATCAGTTTCATGTTCATCTCCGGTAACAAATAGAGCGTAATGACAGTAGCCTCGCGAAGATCCAGCTTGAATATGTCTTGGTGCTCAATTCGCACGAGTTTGTCGACTTGACGGCTTTTTGCATTTTTCCTTGACTGCTCAACCTTCCTGGCATCGATGTCGTAGCCCACTGCTCGGCATCCATACTCTGACGCGGCAGCAATCACGATTCGCCCGTCTCCGCAACCCAAATCATACAAGACGTCGTCCTTGTTGACTCGCGCCAATTCTAACATCTTTGCCACAATCACTGGCGGAGTAGGCACATGGATGGCAGTGTCTACAACGCTTGAAGCTGGATCGTCGGCGCGAATCAAGTCGCGTGCCGACACAATGCTGATAACGATCAACAGGATTTGAAATCGTCGCAGAATCATGTAAGGGGTCCTGGGCTGGTTGATCTACAGTTGAGGCAGGGAACCCCTCCTCGCTCATTATCAGCGCATTGTAGGCTACGTGGACCTGCATTGGTAGAACTTGAACTTGCGCCAAATCCGAGACTGCAATTTAGAGACCTCGCGGAAAACACCTTTTTCATTCAAAGGACGAGTCGCTTCAACCTCGTCCTTTTCATGGCGCGCGTGCTGCATTTTGCTAGAATACCGTAATCGCTGTCAATCGACAAAAAACAATGAAAGCCCACGTGAGCCACCGAACATGAATGCCTTGAGATCGTTAAACCGCAGTTTTCGCTTCAGCCATTTGTTTTGTTTCCTTTGCTCGGCCTCAATGGGGTTCACCCAACAAGTCACTTCCGGTCCCATCGATACCTTTGAGTTGCTGGAACTCGAGATCCCACAGCTGCAAAAGCTCATGGAATTGGGCTCCCGTTCCTCGATGGAATTGACGCAACTTTACCTTGCGCGGATCGAAGCCATCGACCGCAATCGTCATCAACTCAATAGCGTTATCGAAATCAATCCGGACGCAATCGCCATCGCAACGCAACTTGATCATGAACGGAAATCCAGCGGACCACGAGGGCCTCTGCATGGAATCCCCATTTTGATAAAGGACAATATCGATACTGCCGACAAGATGTCGACTACAGCCGGTTCACTCGCGTTGTTGGGACCTCCTCCCGACAAAGATGCCTTCATCGTAAAAAAATTGCGAGTGGCGGGTGCCGTCATTCTTGGCAAGACGAATTTGAGCGAATGGGCAAACATTCGAAGCGCTCATTCGACGAGTGGTTGGAGCGGCCGAGGTGGGCAAACGCGAAACCCTTACGTTCTCGATCGAAATCCCTGTGGATCAAGTTCAGGTTCCGGGACTGCGGTTTCCTCAAATCTCTGCTCCGTGGCAATCGGCACCGAAACAAACGGCTCCATCGTATGTCCCTCTTCGGTGTGCGGCATCGTCGGAATCAAGCCAACGGTCGGATTGATAAGCCGGTCTGGGATCATTCCGATTTCCTCCTCGCAGGATACGGCGGGCCCGATGGCTCGTACCGTTCGTGATGCGGTCATCCTGCTCGCGGTCCTTTCCGGACAGGACTCCGAGGATAATATGACATTTGAATCGGACCAAAAAAAGCAAAACGACTATACGCAATACCTAGATGCTGGAGGGCTGAAAGGGGCTCGCATCGGCGTAGCTCGGAATTTCTTCAAACCGGTTGGAAAGCTTGACAGAATCATGGACGATTCGCTTCAAGCAATGCGAGATGCTGGAGCGGAGCTGATCGAATTCGAGAGCCTGAAAAACATCGATGACGTTGGCTCGGCGCAGACAATCGTGCTCGAATACGAATTGAAAGCGAGCATGGCGGACTATTTTGTCCATCGAGGCAAACATTCCCCCATGAAGTCACTCGCCGATCTGATCGAATTCAACTTAGCGCATCGCGAAACCGAGATGAAGTATTTTGCGCAGGATTTTTTTGAAGCTGCTCAAAAACGGGGGCCGCTGACGGATTTTGCCTACCTGGAAGCACAAGCCAAATGCCTTCGCTTGGCGCGTACGGAAGGGGTAGACGTAGCCCTGCATGAGCATAGGTTGGACGCAATCGTTGCGCCCACGCTTGGCCCCGCGTGCCCGATCGATATGGTCAATGGCGATCACTGGCTTGGTGGAAGCACCGACCTGTCGGCCATTTCGGGATACCCAAGCATTACAGTCCCTGGGGCGTTTGTCCAAGGATTGCCGGTTGGTCTGACGTTTATAGGCGAGCGATGGAGCGAACCCAAGTTGATCAAGCTCGCTTATGCATTTGAGCAAAGGACCAAAGTCCGCAAGCCGCCTGAGTTCATCCCTTCCTTGAGATGGTAACCAGAGTGGCACGGCGGTCTCCGCCGTGATTTCTCGGTCGGGACGACCGAGCCA
>JANLUJ010000338.1:0-1531 GCA_031363425.1 Pirellula sp. | reverse complement strand
TGGCCCAACTGCCGCTCCGATCGGACATTTCCCGCCGGTAATGACTCGCATTGCTTCGATTTTCTTCCCTAATTGTTCGAAGTCGGAGATGTCAATTGGCAACGCTGGCGTCCATCGAGCGCGTCGAGAATTGGGGAGTGTTTGAAATGGTAGTCCGTACAATTGCAATTCGATCGCCGAGCAGTCACGCAGCGATTCTACGTCGATCGGCTGGTCGACCTCGATCGGCGAAATTCTGTATGCGCCGTTAAAAGCATCTGAGCTTTCTTCCCCTGGCTTGGGTTCACGCAGTTCAATACGGTCACCCAACCACGCGACGCCAAAATTCTTGAGCTCCGCCATAAGAAGCCGTTTGGAATTCTGAGGTAGTCCTGCATCAGTCGTTAACCTCGTAAACAAAGGGGGATCCAGAGTCAGGTGGTCCGTTCCACTCGAGACTAAAATCTCGCATGCGATTGAAGGCGCAGTCGACGATGCGCTCATCAATGGGTCCATTCTGTTTAGAAGGGGTTCGTAATGTTTTGAGTCCAAATTCGATTTGTCCGTCATTTCATGACTCGTTCCGAATGGGTCGGAAAACTCGAAACTCTTTGCCGGCTGACTTGAGGTTGGATTTGAGCATGAGCATTCCGATCTTGAGTCGATCGGGTTCCCTAAGGCGATTCTCTTCCACATCCGAGCTAATCGATTCCGCTTCGCCTCGCAGATATATAGTTCCACCTCGCATTCCATGGCCCAAATGCTTACCTGCTGCTCCGCCGACAATCAACGTTCCGTTCTGCATGCCTAGCCCGGCGTAGTTTGCGACCGAACCGCGAACGACTACATCAGCACCAAGCATCCCTAAGGCTGCCCGATCGCCAGCATTTCCCAAAATAGCGATCAAGCCACTCATTCCTAACGCACCGACCGCGTGCTTTGCGTGCCCTCGAACCACTAGAATTCCGGAAGCGATCGAGTGCCCGAAAAAATTTCCAACATTCCCTTCGACTTGAGATTCCCCATCGCCAAACGAACAGAAGCCGAAATCGCCGATCGTTCCTTGAACTAAAACGGTATTGCTGTCTCGCATGCCCGCCCCGACAAAGTCTTGACCACATGCTCCGGAAATGTTGATAGAAACGGCGGAGCCACGACAATTTCGGATGGTTTTGAGTAACTCCGTTGGAGAAACCGTTGCCAGGTCAAAATGCAATTCGGATTCCAAAGGATTTTCCGTGGACATTTGCGATACAAAATAGGTACGGGCGAAAGGATCATCTCCCGAACTATTTTAATCGAGTTGGCTTGTTTGCACGAATCCATTTTGAATTCCGAGCCAAACCAGGAGGCTTTTTTGCAAGTGCATTCGGTTCGCCGCCTGAGGAAATACAATGCTGCTAGCAGAATCGATGACCTCGTCGGTTATCTCCAAGCCTCGTCGGGCGGGCAAACAATGCAAAACCTTGCAGTGCGAAGGAGCGAGTTTCATCATCGATTCGTTGATCTGGAAAGGCACAAAATCCGTTGACCTGGCTTTGGCCTCTGCCTC
>JANLUJ010000319.1:0-1976 GCA_031363425.1 Pirellula sp. | reverse complement strand
CGTAGAAATTGAGGAGGTTCCTCTCAAGACAGTACACGCTAGAATTCTTGAAAGAAAAGGGGAAATCGAGGCAGCCTGGGGGATTGTTGAATCGATTGAAAGTGCTCATTGGACGCAACCCGACGTCGCGATCATGCGAGCCCTTTTGCAAGAACAACGCGGTGACAAAGAAGGTGCGGTTAAGACACTTGAGGCAACCCTCATTTCTAATATCTCGGCATCCATCGAGGGAATTGGCATCAATTTCACGCTTGGCCAGTTGTACGATTCCCTAGGTCGATATGATGAAGCATTCAAAGCATATCAATTGGGGAATGAAAATCGAAAAAAGACTTTTCTCATCCTAGGAGAGCCCGATCAACCGAAAATCGACGCAGCCGCTCAAATCAGAGGGCTGTATGCACCTGAGATCTATCGAAAATGCCCCAATTCGACTCTCACAACACATGTACCGATCTTTATCGTAGGAATGCCACGAAGCGGTACTACGCTGATCGAGCAGATTCTCGCATGCCATCCTTTGGTAAGCGCGGCGGGGGAGTTGACTGCATTTCAAGATTTGATGAGTGAATCGTATTCCAGTACTCGAAAAACCAAAGCTGCCTTACAAATTCAGATTGAAGATCCGTCCAATGGCAGGAATTGTTTAGTACCGAAGGAATGGGATGACATTTCGAAAGCGCACCTAGACGCAATCGGCAATAAATACTTGTCGCACATTCAAAAATTGGCTGGACAATCTCAGAGAATTACCGACAAAATGCCCTACAACTATTTCAATGTAGGCATCATTGCAAAGGTCTTTCCAAACGCTCAGATAATCCATTGCCAGCGAGACCCATTGGACACATGCCTGTCGTGTTATTTTCAAAATTTCGCGGCTGGCAGCCATTATGCATTCGATTTGAAGGAGTTAGGACAGCAGTACCGTGAATACCTTGACATTATGTCGTTCTGGCGGGATGAATTGAAACTGCCGATGCTGGAACTTAGCTATGAGGAACTAGTTGTTGATCCTGAAACCCACGTAAGAAAAGTTCTTGATCATTGTGGTCTGGAATGGGAGCCAAATTGCTTGAAGTTCCATCGATCGGAAAGAGTCGTAAAAACGGCAAGTTATCAACAGGTTCGGCAGCCGCTATATACGAGATCGGTGCGTCGGTGGACTCATTATATTTCGCACTTAAGACCTTTGATTGAGTCGATGGGATTGGATTTTGAGAAGTACAACCGACGTGCGATAGCTATCTAGCCGGAAAACCTGAACGATCCGCAGCACGAGGCTGCGGGATTCTCTAGGCAAGCGGAGCCTGCAAGACAGTGGATTGCGAGGCAGAGTCCCACAACCAGATTGGTACCAGATGGTGATAGAGTACTGTTAAAAACAAATTATATGTTGCTTGCGCAATCGTCTTTATCGACATGACCTGCTTGGTCTGATGCAATCGTCAGACAATCTCACCTTCTTAATGGCTGGAACAAGAGTCTAGGTTGCATTGACTAGCAACAAAGCTAGAATATCGATCAACACCAAGATTCGTTGCCGAATGGCATTCATTTACCATCGCAAACACTGTCCTATCGCAAACACTGTCCTTAGGTAGTTCCTGGTAAGTTTTAGACTCTTCTTTGAATACACAAGGGCGAATATGATTCCCACGCAAATCACAGGCCAATCTTCGACCGTATCGGACGCTTCGTACGATGAGATTCCATATCCGGGCGGAGCCTTTCGGCCGACCCATCCAAGTCATCTTGCCATGGTTGCGAGACTTTGTGGGTTAACGCCTCCATCGCCGCAAAAATGTCGCGTTCTCGAGTTAGGGAGCTCGATGGGTGCCAATTTAATGCCGATGGCACAAGACCTTCCTAACTGCGAGTTCGTTGGGATAGACTTGTCTCTCAAGCAAATCGAGGAGGGACAAGCAGCTATCAAGGAACTCGGCCTTAACAATATCGAGCTTCGGCATCTGTCC
>JANLUJ010000306.1:0-6076 GCA_031363425.1 Pirellula sp. | reverse complement strand
GGTCGATCGAGGCCTCGCAACCGTCGCGCAAGCTTTGCTTGATCGTCCTCCAATCGGGCATGAAGCTTGCGCGGCGGTGCAGGTGAGCAACACGAATCACATCCCAAGGTGCATCGAGAGAGGGAGTCCATTGACTAAAAGGTGAATCCATAGCTGCGCCTATTCAAATACGATTCAAAAATACCGCAGGCTTGCCCTGCTGGATCATTCTGTTTCCAGGCTAAACAAAACAAGCGACCCAAATAAACAATCCCGTGAATAACACTCTCTCAATCGCCTTAGTTTATATCGAATACAACATCGCCAAGATCTAGCCCGTTGGTGGGCTCGACGTCAACGTCTTTGGCGATGGCCAGCATTTCCTTCCCCCAGATTAGAGCCCACACGGTGTGCTTGTAACCTGGAACGGCCCCGCGAAGTTCGAATTTGCCGTCCTTGTCAGTTGTGTTTCGCAAGGCGGGGTTACCGCTGTTGTCTTCTGGAATCGAATCGCAAAGCAATCGAACAGATGATACTGCAACACCCTGCTTGTCCACGATGCGACCACGCACACTCCCGGCTGGCTTTAACGTGACAACAATTTCTCCCTTTTGCGGACCAGTCAGTTGAACATAAGCCGCCTGATGTGATTGTGGATCATAGGCGAAAAAATCCCGTCCGGTATCCGCGTAATAGCCTTCGATCGTCACGCCTCCATCTCGACTTGGGTACCAGCCACTGCTTTCGGCCGTTCCGTTAAGTATCGCGGTGGGTACGGGTTCTCCATTCGGATTGACCACACTGACCTCCAGGGATTTACCTGATGCCAGTTCTATAATCAATTCAGTATCTTTTACGTCGCCTTCGATCTGTAGTTGCTTTGCAAAATTGAAGTCTCCTGGGCTTACTATAAAGGGGACGGTTTCATACATACCCATTTCTGCGGGTGAGGTGAATCGATCGCCAATTTTACTTTTCTTGCTAACCACTCGACGGTAACGTGGACTGTCATCGGCCCTGAAGGTCACAACTCCATCTCCTGGAAGCACAGCAATGATAAATCGACCCTCTTTGTCCGTTCGGCATTCATGAACGCCGGAGGAAGTGAATCCGCGATGGTCCGCCAAGTTGGGATTCGCTGTCATCACAAAATACTTGATCCATCCAGGAATAGGCTTTCCGGTCTCAGCATCCTTGACCTGTCCGTTTAGAAGTGCAGTAGGATTTAGTTTGACGTCAAGTTTGACCGTCTCACGAGCATCCTTGGTCTTCGGTCGAATGCCCATCGGAAGATACCTTGAGCCACGCGGGGGAACCACGAATAGACTGTCATCGTTGCTCTGAGACAGTCCAGTAAGGCGATAGCGTCCGTCCTTGTCCGTTACGGTCGCCATGTCGCTACGAGAAAAAGTGACTTGTCGACCTCCAGTAACAAAGAACCCAACGAGTGGCTCACCAGTTGTATTGTCAACAATGCGCCCTTCAACAGGCACCGAAGGGGCGGCCACGAATTCGAACTCGTTTGCGTAGTAGACTTCATCTGGAATCGCACCTTGTTGGTAACCGAATTGGTGGGGCACACGTATTGTTTTGCCTGAGCGAGTTCGGGCGAAGACTTTCGTCGTTTCGATTGTAGAGCCGCCAATCAACAGTTGAACAATCCGTTCCTTGCCAATGCCCGACAAAATGAATCTACCCTCGGCATCAGTCGTGACGTCTGGCAGGATGGATGGCAATTGAAATCCGTTCAAGCCGTCGCCAACTTCATTGCGAAGAGAATAGTAATCGGCTTTGGCATGCGATGCTGCTTTCTCCCAGCCATCCAGTTTCCCAGCATTGTTCGACCAAACTTCGTTGACACGAATTTGAGCATTTGGAACCGGCGTGCCGTCGACGGTTAGGATTCGCCCTGAGAGTGGTTGGTCATCTGAAACCAATCGAAGCGTTCGATCGTTACCAAACATTCCCAAAAGGCGTTGAGCTATGCCCTCTACGGACTCCTTGACCAGCCTACCGGTGGTCTCAAACAAAACTGCCGGCTTACCGCTGGTTATTCCGAAGCCCGGTTTAGAAGCAACCAATTCCATAAATTGAGGTTGGGAGTCGGACGCTACACGAAACTCGAAAGCACCATTAGCATCCGTCGTCGCTACTGGTGGGATCGAACTTTCGGGAAGTCGGCCACTCTCGAAGTAAACCAAGTGCAGGGATGCCCCCGCAGCTGGCGTTCCATCCGGATGGACGACAGTTCCTCTAAACAAATAGGCTTCGTCCGCTTTCGGACTGACTTTCTTTGTTTGAGTGCCGACTGGCTCTTTGGCGTCTGCCTTTATGGCTTTAGTCAGCGATGGTTCAACTTTGGCAACAGGCAAATTGTTTGGCGCGACGGTCACATCGATGGTGCCTAAGTCGATGGTACCCAAGTCAAGCGTCTGCCCGGGCAGCAATTCTCGATCACGGAAGAGGATGGCATTATATTGGCCTCCAAGGATGACTAGCGAATAGCCTTTGCCTGGCGGCACCACCATCTCAAAGTTGCCTGCCTCGTCAAGTGACCCATGGCCGAGAGATTCGTATTTTGGATGCGACGAAGTTGTGTATGCGTTGCCACCACTACCCGTTGGGAACATACCATGGAATTCGGTCAGGCCAATACCGGCTTTGACATAGCCTTGCGTGAGGGCTTTGCCGTTTGCATCGACTAGTTTTCCCTTGAGCTTGACGGTTGGATGAAGGGTGACGCAAGCGATCTCATCGCTATCATCCACGACAGACATAACCGGAACCACGGCACCGAGCTTGCGTTCTGCATCAAGGAACATCAGCGGCCTCTCCCTCTCCGGCCCGTCTCCAGGGAAAAAATTTGCAAACGCAATATCCATCGATTTCTGGCCCCAGTAACCAACGCCGCGTCCGGCAATGGTCGGTCTCCCGGCAGGTAGCCTGCCAGCCATTTGGTAACCGACAACATCGTTTCCAGTTGAGTCCACGACGTGGATCGACCGCATTTTCAGCGGATTGACTGCAACGTTAATTTGATGCGACGATTCGTTGAGGGGGATTTCCAACTCCGCCATTGCGTTACCTGCACTATCGCAGTGATAGTATTTTTGCGGCGGCCGCTGCACATTTGGCAAGTTGCCTTCAGCCAGTTCATATTCCATGTCGTTTGCTGCAACGACCCGAAGCACGCCAGGTCCAGCTAAGCCAGGGACTCGGAATCGTCCACTGCCGTCCGTTGGCAGCAAATCCTCGTATCCCGTTGAAAATAAGTCTAACCGCCATTTCTCGTGGTTCTCCGCGTTTCGGTTTTCGCGACTTGGATAGTAAGCGACCATGGCTGCCAACGGAGCCTTCGTCGTCGCGTCGGTAATTTGCCCTTCAATCCAAATGGCTCGAGACAGAGCCATATCGAGTTCAATGGGTTCAAGACTTACGGACTTAGGGACCCGTTTTTCACTTCGGAAGTAGGGTTGGGCCGGGCTGGGCAGCACTCTAAGGTTCACTCCATTCGAACCTTCTGGCGGTTTGGGAATGCCCTTTAATACGTATCGCCCGTTTGCATCGGTAGTGCTTTGAATGAAGTTCTCGATCGACAGCGTACTATCTCCAAATTGGTGGAGCGATACGACAATCCCAGGTAGTGGTGTTCCGGACTTCTTGTCGCGGACGACACCTTGAATCCACTGGGATGGTTCGACCGAGTAATCAAACTGTGCACCAAACGTTCGCCCGATTCGGAAACGAGGATCCATGCTAGGCATGTTCACGGAGGGCATGTCGTAGGTCACGCAGTGTAGCCAAGCGGTTGCGATGGACGGCGACTCGATTTGCAACGTCGCTTGCCGATCATCGCCGACGCCGGACATCGTAAAGGTGCCAAGCGAGTCCGAAACCGCTTCGATTGCCCCATGAACATCGAGTGCCGCGATCTCACCCCGCGATGGAAAAAAAGCTGGCCTCGGCCAGTTGGTCGCTCCAATGGGCTGGGCCATCATCATTCGCGGATCGCTCAATGCTGCCGGATTGTTTTTGGCCTGCTCTCGCCATATGGAGATTGGCGTGCCCGCTTTTTCGATCTTGATTAGTTTGACTTTGACGCCTTGCATCGGTTTGCCTTCTAGGTCCAGAAACCGACCTTGGATCTTCTTGCTGGCTGTTGCCAGTTGCAAGTTGGGCGAACCCTTCGATGCATCGACGTCTACTTCATCCGCACCGTAGCCCTCTTTAGATGCATGAACAATCGTTCGCTGTTCTTCAAAATGATAACCATTCGAAAAGCGTTCGGATGTTGCCGGTACGTCTGCCTGATAACGTCCCTCCGTATCCGTTGTCGTTTCCAAAAGCTTTTCGTGATGAACTTCCCAAGAAGTGTTCGCAACAAACCTTCTCAACAAGGTCACTCTCGCACCAACAATGGGTTGGTTGTCTGCCGAGGTGACGAGCCCCGAGATACGCATCTGCTCGACTTCCGGCTTTTGGGCGACAATTTTCACATCGTCCGTTGAGTCTGTATCTACTATGAACGGTGCGATCGCTCCTAGTCGAATGGGTGCTAGCAGAAAGAGTACAACAATCGCAGCAACCAACATCCCGCTAGCTACCAACGGAGTTAGTGGTACGTGTGAGCGAGCTTGATCGAGCATGGCACGTACGCGATTCTCCAAACCGCTCCGTTGAGCCATAGCGACTGCCGGTGGCATTTCCATCGATTGATATTCTCGGGCGATGGTCAACAATTGCTCCGCATAGTGACTTGGGCGCTCGCCAGCCATCAACACGCAATCGTCACAAGCGAGTTCGCGTTCGATGCGCAGACGTTTGAGCGCGTACCAAGCCAATGGATGAAACCAATAAAGTGAGCATGCAACACGAGCCATCGACTGATAGACCGCGTCGAGTCGCTTCACGTGCGCTAGCTCGTGCAATAGCACCACCCGTCGTCGTTCGATAGCCCAATCACGCCAAGCGGATGGAACCAATACGATTGGACTCAACAGTCCCCAAGTCATCGGAACAATTGACTGCTCTGTTTCCAATAAGCGGACAAGTCGACGGATACGAAGTCGGCGACACAACTCCGCCAATGTGTTTGTTGGTTCAACATCGACGATAACTGGAGATTTGCAACGCAAAAGCATGATTCGCCGCATTCCAAGAATCAGTGGACTGACTGCCACGAACCATCCTATAGTCCAAACCAAACCAACCACTCCAATCGCTGAAAACCATTCCGGTGCCATGCGGGATTCGCTCGAGGCCACGGTGAAAGGGGCGACGGTCGATTTCGTATCGGCAATGGGTTGGTATTCATTCAGTGTCGACACGATAGCTGACAATTGCACTACGTCCATCGAATCGGTGTTTTGGGCAAACGGCGCTATGCTATTGGATATTGGTTCGAACGCCTCGGACGTGGAGGGCGAAATAACTTGTGTCGCAGGAAGCTTTACAGCGTTCATTGCATTAAGCGGTTCGCCAGAAAACCAACCGGCCGGCAAAATGGCAAGTCGATACTCTGGTATCACGATCGAAAGTACCGGCAGCAAGAGCAAGCACACGAAAGCAGTGGCCCAAACTCGGTGCCGCATGGCTGCCGATCCATGACGTAGACACAGATCAATCAGCGTTATCGCAATCAGTAGCAATGTTGCTTTGGCGAGGATGTCCGCTGCAAATCCTGGCAACGACGAAAGAGCGGATGCGTAGAACATGATTATCTTCCTTCCTTACGAGCCTCTTGGATCAATGTTTCAATTTGTCTAAGATCGTTTTTGGTGAGTTTTTCCGTTTCAAAAAGCGCTGCCACCGCATCGCTGGGGGAACCGCCAAAAAAAGTTTTCACCAAGTGGCTCAGAGCCGACTTGCTGGCAGATTCTTTGGACTGAATAGGGCGATACACATATTTCGTACCTTCCTGCCGATGCTTCAGCAATCCCTTGCTCTCGAGCAATCGGATCATGGTTCGTACGGCAGAATAGCTCGGTGGGTCCGCCAGTTTCTGATGCACATCGCTTACCGATGCCTCACCCAGCGCAAAGATTGCGTCCATAATTTGACGTTCTCGCGCCCCAAGCTCTTGTTGTATTGCTGCCTT
>JANLUJ010000289.1:0-3337 GCA_031363425.1 Pirellula sp. | reverse complement strand
ATCCAACTAGCGGACGATTTATCATCCGATTCGCATTGGTCGTGCGTTCAGATTCATTGGCCCGAAAGCTGTACAACCTCCTTGACCGGTGGATCGTTCGGGTTTTGTGGCTACCCACGGAGTTAGCCCAAGAGCTATCAGCTAAATTATTGATGCGAAAGTGGGACAAACTCGTTGGGGCCTGCAAAAACGGAGATACGAACGCAGTACAACCTCTTAAGGCAAACGCATCTAGCCGGCATCCAAAAAAACTTGCTGATTGCATTACGGTTCCGTAACAAATAAGTGCTGTTTCACTCGCAATTTTGAAAGAAATTGTACTGTCCCATTCGGCCAGCGAATTTTTAAGTCGCAGGTCTCGTCGCCTCCTTCAAAACCAAAGAAAAGGCGGGCTTGGTGGCTTGAACAGTAGCTAGATCCTCCCACCAATTCTTGGTACAGCGAAACTTCACCCGATGTCATGGTAACACAGCAGCCGACGCCATTACGATTCGACTTCGTCCCCGAAAAAGAAAGCGACAGCCAATTGCCCTTGGGAGAATCGTTGCGGAGCAATGCCGTTGGCGTGTTTTGATGCGAGACTACCAAATCGACGTCTCCGTCGTCATCGAAATCCCCTTGTGATACACCTCGCCCGATATACCGACCATCGAAGTACTTGCCTGAGTCCGATGACACATTCAGCCACTTTTTTCCCGTCCAAGAAAAAAGCTGAGGGCGCATGCTTTGGTTTGGATTCTCGCCTGAATTATCCACATGGCCGTTCGCCACGAACAAGTCCATATGGCCATCCGCATCGAAGTCCTGCATGACTGTCCCAAAGGCTAGCCTGTCGAGGGTTGGTTCGTGAAGGCCCGTATTGCCGGTTACATCCTGAAAGCCAGCTTCACCTAGATTCGAGTACAAGGTGTTGGATTCAGAAAAAAAGTGCGTTGAATAGATATCCAAAAAACCGTTTCGATCGTAGTCATTTACTGCAAGCCCCATGCTAGCCTGCGGTTGTCCGCGGCGATCGACGGCGCAGCCAAGCAGCTTGGCCCTGTCCTGATAGGCTCCAGTCTCATCGCTCATGAAAAGAAAATTGGGCGTCGCGTCGTTGGCAACATAAATGTCCACAAGTCCATCGCGGTTAAAGTCAGCAGCCACGACCCCTAATGCACGGTTGTCCGTACCGTTCAAACCCAAAGCCTTCGCTCGCTCAATAAAGTTGCCGTCCCCTTGATTGATATAGCAAGCATCTGCGGTTGGCTCAAAGCGTTTTGGATTGCATACCACCAATTGCCCTTTTTCATTCATGCATTGGACTGGATGGAGCAGGTCATATTCCACATAGTTGCACACATACAAATCTAGGTCGCCATCGAGATCTAAGTCGAACCAAGCAGCCGATGCACTCCAATTTGGATCTGCAACTCCGGCACTCTCGCCAATCTCGATAAACGTCCCGTCACCGCAATTATGCCACAACGTGTTCGCACCCACATTCGTGACGTAGATGTCGTCGAAACCATCGTTGTCAAAATCTGCAATCGCTACGCCCTGACTATAGCCCGTTTCTCGAATGAGGCTCGATGTAGTCACGTTTTCGAAGCGATCGCCTCGATTTCGGAACAACTGATCCAGCGGGGCTGTGCTCGTTTCGATCTGAGTTGCATCACCGCCTTGATTTAAGTAGAGATCCAGTTTTCCATCGCGGTCATAGTCGAGCCACCCGCTTCCTCCGCCAAAGCTTTCAACGAAAAGAAGCTGGCCGCGTTCGCCGTTTTGATAGGTATGATCCAATCCCGAAAGTTCGTGGACTTCTTCGAAGAGGATCTTGGATGGTTCTGTTCTTAGCACTTGTTTTTGCGCCGAGTCGGACCCGCTTGTCGGTGAAGATTCCAACGTCGGTTTTTTGGTCGACGGATTGCAGCCAAGTTGAATTAGCAAGACTATGCCAAGTATGCAGCGATGAAATCCCTCTAGTTCACTTCGACTCATTCGGCGTAACGGATGGCGCATAGTTTTTGAGTTGCACTCGAATATTGGAGGCAATTTTCGATTGATCACACATTTCAGCAAAAGAAGCGAGGCGCTCATAGAAGGTCGATTCCAGTGAAAATACTTTGGAGGATGAGTTCAGCTGCTGAGTCAATTCGCTTCCTTGGTATCCTATTTTTGAATCCTTCTCTGCCGCTGCAAGGTTTCCAAGCTGACGAAAAACAGTGGCGCGGAGTAGATAGGCTTGCCAATCCATAGGAACAAGTCGGATGGCTTCATCGCACGCTTCCTTTGCTTTCGGATTTTCACCACGCAGGCTATGAAGCCACGCTTTGGCCCTCCAAAGCCGGTTGTCGTCTTCCATCTTTTGCGATCCCCTAATCAATATTTCTACAGCCTCATCATTTCCGCGTTCCATTTCGCGCTCCAAACGTGCGGCGATGACCTCACGATTAGACGGGAAGTCATCTGAAAGCCGTTTGAGATCGCTATCGACTTTCATACGCATTTCTAAAAGATCCGCTTCTTCGGTTGCGTTGGCAGGTTCCGAACGTGCAAGCATTGATATATGGCTCAATACGGCTGGAACCAAAAAAAGTTCTTCCTTGGGTGACTGGGCGAGCCAACGGCGATTGGTTTCCAATGCATCCTTGAATCTGAGCTTTTCTGCACCGAATAGATACGCGTAGGTGACAATCGTTGCACTCCCATCGCGAATCCCTCGATTGGCTTCTTGCCTAATCTTTGGCGTATTGCGTGCCATCGTCCAAAAGAAAAGAAGTCGTTCGTGCGCCTCGGAATTATTTGGCTCCCTCTGAAGTACCTTTTCACATGTCCTTATGGAACCTACTGGATCATTTAGGTCTTCGTATTGAATGTAGCTCAATTGAAGCAGTACAGGAACTGGAGCATTGGTCGGCATCTCAAGCAAATATGCAGCGGTTCGAGCTTTATCGCCAAGTTGCTCTGCTGCTTGCGCCGCTAAAACAAAGGGCTCAAAACGTGTTGGTTGCAGCAAGCCCCACTTGACCGCGAATTGTTCGAGTTTGGGCCAGTCCTGGGAGTCTTTAGCAAAACGACATGCCTCCTCTAGACGCTTTGCTTCGCTGCTGTTTTGCCATTGGTAGGCCAAGAGGCCCAAGCCTACCAAAGAAATCGAAAGAAACGCCAACCAAATCCGAGGTCGCACGCCAAGAAAAGTCTTCGAAGCAACCGGGTTTTGTTGTCTATCCCTGCTGAATTTTTTGGATTTTGGTAGCCGCGATTTCATTGCAAGACAATTGGTTGCTATTACTTGGAGGTCGGTTGCAAGTGATTCCGATTGAATGGAAAGCATATCATACAATGCAATATCGAC
>JANLUJ010000259.1:0-3472 GCA_031363425.1 Pirellula sp. | reverse complement strand
CTTGAAAAAACTTCCCTATCAACACTGGGCACGCGGCAGCTGCAAAATTACCGCACATATTCATCAATCCAAACACCTTCGGTACGCGCGGACCAGCGATGTCAATCGTGGTTGCAAACGCACAGGGACCGGCTAAGGCTGCAAAAAACGAACCAAGCGTTAGCATAACGATTGCCAAATAAGCATCTTCAACAAACCAAGCGCCCAAGATCAAAAGCGAACAGCAACCCAAGGACGCTGCGCCTACGCCGCTCCGGCTCAATCGCAGGCTTCTCGTTCGTTGCCAAATCCAGTCCGTGACCATCCCGCCGAAGATGCTCCCCATGAGCGTCCCTGCGAGTACCAAGCCCTGCAGGTATCCCGATCCTTTTACCGAAATGCCACGAGTCTCTTGCAGAAATGTTGGAAACCAACTTGCGAAAAACATGTAACCGGCAGCCCTACAGACTTGCTGTCCACATAGCCACAACATGACAGGACTGAACATGATCGTCTGGTTGGTGGACGATTCAAGGTTTGCATCCTTTTTGGGCCGAGCGTCGCTCTCGGTCCCCGAACCAATCAATGCCAACTCGCTTGCGTTTACGATCAAAATTTGCGAGGGACGGTCACGAAACCAGAAATAGAAGCCTAATGTCCACAGGATGCTAGGCAGGGCAAAAATTACAAAAACCCATCGCCAACCTAAGGGAATCATCAACTCGCCCGTGAGGCCGCTGGCACTGATCGCACCCACTTGCATACCGGCCCCTAGGATTCCGCACGATAGAGATCGGCGCGCAATCGGCATCCAATAGCCGATCGAGTTGCACGCCGCAGGAAAGATCCCCGCTTGAGCAACCCCCATGGTCAATTGTGCTGCGATCAACAACCAGAATCCAGGTGCAATCCCAATGCAGATCATGGCAAGAGACCAACCGATGGCAAAGATACTCAAGGCGATGCGGGTCCCTTGTCGCTCGGCGAACCATCCGCTTGGCACTTGGAATATTGCATAGGTCCAAAAAAATGCACCCATGAACCAGCCCGATTGCTCGAGCGTTAATCCAAGATCCGCACGAATCGTGCTCTCCGCCACACCGACTGAATTTCTACATAAATAGGATAGCGAGGCCGCCAGCGTAAGCCATGAGAGGGCGAGGTAACGGATAGAGGTTGGACGTTCCAGCATCTAAATCACTGCCTGAAGTCTTGCAAAAAGTCTGTCGACTTCCGCTTGCGTTTCTGGATCGAGCTGCCATCCAACTGGCTGTCTCTGCAACGTATTACTAAAGAGGCCACGCTTCTTGAGAAGATACTTTTCGATGGCCAAAAAACCATCGAGTCCCGCTTGCAACTGCAACGCGACAAGTGCGCTAATCGGTAGCGATAGTTGATATATTCGGTCTTCGTCATTTGCCGCAAGCGCTTTCCAAAGTAAAACGATTCCATCGAGCAAGTCTGTACCGGGCATCGTTCCTACGATACCACGCCGATAGCAATCGACTAGGTTGATACCCCCGGATCCCTCGAAGATGCGAGCCTTGCCTTTGGTGGCATCGCGGAGTTTGGAGAGATTGGGACCTAGCGGACTAGCCTCCGGTTTGAACAAGATCCGATTCGGACCGAATAGCTCCAATAGACTTAAATAAACGCTCAAGTCAATTGCCGCTCCTACATAGTTGGATGCGTCCTGCACCACCAGTGGAATCGATATGGCATTTGCGATGGTTGCAAAGTAATCCTTCGTCGCCGAACCGCTCAAGGCAGTTGCGACAGGTGGTATCGCCATTACGGCGCTTGCTCCAAGCCCTTGCGCATGTTGTGCGAACTCAACCGCTTCGTCCGTGCTCTCCGCGCCCACACTAATGACTGTGAATCCCCGTCCATGAACACTCCTGCAAACCAAGCCTGCCAGCTCTCGTCGGCCTTGGTAGCCAAGTCGAAGGACCTCGCTAACCATTGCAACCACTACACCATCGGCACCCGTCTCAAACACCCAATCGATCTCGCGCTGTAACACGTCGGCGTCTATAGAACCACTGTTGGTGAAAGGGGTATGTAGTACGGGGAGTACACCACGCAGCTTTTCATTAGTTTTCAAGGACATTGCGTATGGCTTGTGTCATGGTATCGAGAGTTCGTTCTAGACTTCCACGGTCGAAAGGGGTTTGCCAAACTGGATAAACGTCTTTGTCATAGAGTTCTGCAGGGGGCAAGTAACCGATGGAACCGTTTATCAAGTTCATGCAGATGACAATGTTATCAGGAAAACGGCGGCGCAGTTCTAGCTGAAGCGAAGAGTAGGGTTCGCAGCAACAACCCACTAGTACCGCGTCCCCCATTCGCCAAACCGTAACGGGAAGGCTAAAGATTGAACCATCGCCAATTCCTCGTCGGATATCCCGTTTGCGGCGCAATCGTTCTTCCAACGCTCGATCGGAGCACGCCAATCGCTGCTGCTCCAACTCATCCGCCGAAGGCCAGTCCTTGAGAGGCAAATCGACCGTGGTCTGAACGGCTCTCAGTACTTGTGAAACCTCGCAGGAAGTGTATTTCCAAACAGCCAAAGGCGCACCCGATTCAACGGTTTCAGAAAAAACTAGCCGTGTCCTTGGAGGTGCCATGTCCTGTAGCGTTGCCAGACATGCATATGCGAGTTGTCGTCCATGTCCATCGGGAACCTCTACGTCACCCACATATTGATAGCGAGGTGCTAAGTCGCCGCACGCTCCTAACATGAACAAGGCTGGAGCGTGCGTTACTTGTTCCATCGTTTCTCGCATCGCTCCGATGTAGTCAGGAGAGATTGCAGAGTTCTCCCAAGCAAGTGTCGTGGGATGACAAGCGTAATTCGTTAACGTTGCAAGAATACGGCCAGTTGAATCGGTGACTCGACCAACCAACAAAGTGTCATCCGGTTGTCCGCCCGGATTGAAACCGCAAACGATGCGTGGATTTCCTTTCTCTGGATCAGTAAGATCGCGGACCGTCGCCAGGCCGCATCGCCCGACATGCCAGTCTAGCGTGGCTTCCATTGGAGTCTCCAACGCCTGGCGAATTGCAAGAACGGTTGAGTCGAAAAGATGCTCCATCCAGCTTCGCAGCAAATCACTGCTAGGCAAAGAATCGTCGGCGTCCATCAATGGCGGACCAGAGTGCGTATGCGTCAGAGCAAAGATCAAGTTCGAGGATTTAAGCTTGAGCGTTTGAAGTAGCTTCGTTGAGAACTTGCGATAAGTAAGCGGCGTTTTCCACCAACCTAGGTCGGCGTCGACAAACACCAACGGTGAACCGCTTGCCACAGGGCTCAATGCTAGTACAGAAAGCGACAAAGGACGATGGATGGAGCTTGCAACATCGTGTTTCGCAGCACCCCAATTGCGAGCGTAGATACCAATCGGCGGCGTGATATCGACGCGAGCGAGTCCGATTTGCCCGTGGAAAGAAGCATGTCGGAAATCTGGCGGGTTGTTTGACTGCATGTGTTGCC
>JANLUJ010000236.1:0-4878 GCA_031363425.1 Pirellula sp. | reverse complement strand
CGTGTTGCTGCTCAACTTTGCGAACGCAAAGATGAAGTCTGGCGCACGTTGGGTCACCTGCCGGGCCTGCCGCATGGGGCAGAGAAATGCAAAGCATGGTACCCAATCAATGATTTCGTTGACGAAAATGTTCCAAACCCGCAGTGTAAGTTTTGATTTTGCGATGTTTTAGGCGACCGGCAGGTTTAACAATACCTAGCACGACACGCAGGTTTTGATTTAGCTTCCAATTCACTAGCTCGCGCGTCGTGCTACTCTGGGGTTGCAAAACTCCAGTCCGGGAACACGGTTTTTCAGTCTTTTGTAGTGGCTATCGAGTAGTTAACAAAACCGTCTTTGGTCTCCAGCGCCGTCAGCATATCTTTGGACTTGTTCATTGACAGCAGCGCATTGGTTATGGCTTCGCGTTTTGATTCGGGCACGGCAGCGTGAATGAACGCGCTGACAAAAAGCACTTCGTCACTCTTCCCAACGATTTTCAGATCCCCTTTCTTAACGGACCCACAGCCCGCAAGTAGTGGTTCGGCATAACTGCTGATGACGGCGACCGCTTTCGTGTCCGCAGGTTCTTCTAGCAGTTGCTTGGCCGCAACCGAGCACGAATCGCATGCACCACCATCCTTCGTGAGAATCTCAAGCTCTTTTAACTTTGCCTTGGGTGCCGCGGCCTTTTCGTCGCAGTCTTCTGGTCCCCAAAACACCTTGTATCCTTCGATATCCAACAGCGACGCGGCTTTATCGTTTTGACGCACCACAAACAAACCGTGTTGTTTAATGCTTCCTGCCATATCCGTCAAATGTGCAATTGGTTTCAATTCCAACTTGGACTTTGTTGCTCCATGCCTTACTACCGAGTCTTTGCCAATGACTAATGTTACCCTGCCTTTGGCTTGATCCTTGATGGCCTTTTCTAGCGATTCACCCCAAACGACACGTACGCTCTCACCTAGCGATTCCTTGAGGTAATCCGCGAGCCGTTCGTATTTCCGTTGTGCATAGCCTTGTACGCAGTCACAGGCGAGAGGCAAGGACATCGGATCCATAACGATGATCGTTATCTTGGCGTCATCGGGGCCGTACGGCTCGACACCAAACGACAATGGTGTACGCATCAGTACTACGCTAGCTGCTATCCCCACAACAACAGTTCTTCGATTGATCTTTTTCATCTTGATTCCTATTTCTGTTTTTAGAAAGGGTCTACGGTAGGTCAC
The DNA here is from genome assembly GCA_031363425.1 of Pirellula sp. GTDB lineage: Bacteria > Planctomycetota > Planctomycetia > Pirellulales > Pirellulaceae > JBKCUI01. The sequence continues at coordinate 3,664 of JANLUJ010000236.1, read as the reverse complement.
TCTTGCCGAGAGTGACTATGCCCCGGCGGCATGGCACCGAGATTCGCTACGTAGCTAGTCGGTGCGTTGGCACGGGTCGTCCTGGTCGGAAACTTTGAAGGGTGTTGATGGTCTCGACTATTCCATACTCCTTACACACCGAATGCAATGTCTCTCGGATCGTTTTGGTCAGCGAATCTGGATCAATCGCAACTCTCGCATTGATCACAAGGCTGGCGCTGGACGTGGCGATTCCACATCCGATCGAAAGCTTCGGTGCAGACGAACTGCTCACCAAATTTCCGACAGCGTACTGACCATCAGCCATCCCGATGACTTTCAAATGAGCCACTTCCGCCAAATTATCGTTAAGTGATAGATTGATACAATCGAGGAGCGCGATAACAAAGTCGTCTAGTTTAAACGGAACTTTGGACTTCAACTCCGCTTGAGCATTGAGCCAACCAAGCTCCGCTTCCCCCTCTGCGTAAACATCGTAGTCTACCTCCATGACTCTAGTTCCGAACGAACCCTTTCGTTCGAGGTATTCTGCAAATGCTTCAAATCCTTGACCTGTTGCTGCCGAAATGCGTAGACAGGGTATGCCTGGAAAGTTGAGTTCGATAAGCGACGTCAATTCATCGATCAAATCCGCGGACAGTTCATCGATCCGATTCATGATGACAAAGTCGGCTTCTTCGCACTGCTTCCGAAAGATGTACTCTGCCTGAGGAGAGAATCCACCTTTCGATGTTCCTTTGAGAATCTTAAGCCCATGGCTTGGCTTTAGGATGACTCCATACGGAGCGATATCAAACGGTTGTGTATAAATGGATTGAAGTGGTCGGATCACGGTTGCAACCAAATCGGTACAACTTCCGACCGGTTCTGCGATGACGATGTCGGGCAAGTGTGCTTCGCCTAGGCCCTCGACGGTTCGCGTCAACTCATTGAAGTTGCAGCAAAAGCAAGATCCCGCGACTTCGCCAACATCGAAGCCTTGCGAACGCAAAAGGTTGGTGTCGACAAGATCCGTCGCTTGGTCGTTCGTTACAATTCCAACCCGTTTGCCTTGCGACTGATAGTGATGAGCTAAACGGGCAATGGTCGTTGTCTTGCCCGCACCAAGAAAACCACCAACCATGATAAAACGTGGGCTAACTTCCATCGACATCGAGGCCTCAAGATTTTCGCTGCTGTCAAGTCACTCGATCGTTCTAACGAGTTTTTGAATGACAATCAAGCGACGGTAACAAGATCCTTTTTTTGAGGGGTAGTTAGCCGAGAGGGCTTAACCGCATCAAAATTGTCCCTGTTTGTAAGGAAAGGCTTGGCGTATACTGAGGTTTGGTGTGATTCGCCACCGCTGTTGCGTTGCGATAAACCTTTGCCCTGAAGAGAGTTATGACATCGCAGCCAATCTTTCCTGTCTTCAATGCCACACGTCCGTTTTACCTCGGAATCGACGTTGGTGGGACCGGAATGAAGATTGGCGTGGTGGATGACGAGGGTAAAACACTTGGGTTTACCGCTATTCCGACCGAAGAACCTCGCGGTCCTGCAGACGCAATGACGAGGGTCTCCGTTTCCGCATCGGCATTGCTTGCATCGCTCGGATTGTCGACGAAAGATATTGCGAGAGTGGGATTGGGTACTCCCGGCAGCCAGGACATTCCAAAGGGAATGTTGATCGAACCACCCAATCACCCTCATTGGCACCACTTCCCCATTGTGAAGTGTTTGGAGCAGGCGATAGGTCTGCCGGTCGCATTCGCTAACGATGCGAATGCCGCAGCGTTTGGCGAATTTTGGGTCGGCACCGGCAAGGTCTACAGTAGTATGGTGCTATTGACCCTGGGGACAGGCGTTGGCGGAGGCATCATAATCGATAACCAATTGGTCGTAGGGCACAACAGTTTTGGGGGCGAGTGCGGTCATATGATCATCGATCCTCGCCCGGATGCAAGGTTATGTGTCTGGGGTGGGGGCCGGGGCCATTTAGAGGCCTATGCCAGTGCAAGCGCAGTTGCCCAACGCGCGAAGGAAGAATTGGTAGCAGGTGCGACTAGCTCGCTCCAAAACAACCTCGAGACCCTAACTACAAAAATGATATTCGAAGCGGCGTCAAATGGCGACGCCTTCAGTTTGAAGATCATCGATGAAACAGCAAACTACTTGGCACTTGGAATAGCGACCATCGTTCATACTCTCGATCCCGGTTTGATTGTCCTCGGTGGAGCGATGAATTTTGGGGGTACACAATCTCCAGTCGGAACGCGATTCCTGAAGCGAATTGAGGAAACGTTTCGGCAACGAAGTTTCGAATACGTTGCCAACGGTACTAAGATTGAGTTCGCTTCGCTAGGTGGCGACGCGGGATACCTCGGCGCAGCCGGCATCGCTCGCATGGAATTCAAAAAGCTACCGACATGAAGATATCAACTCGTGCTTTGTCTAGCCATTTTTTTAGGGTTAACATCGCCGCTACGTTTGCCAGAACGTGGTGCAGTCATTGGCCACTTCCAGGTTCTGGCGAGCGTAGCTACCCAAGAATCCAATCTGGACAAACTACTAGGAATCAGTCATGAGCACTGGCGGCAAACACGGTGGCCAACAATTGGGCGAAATGCCTACGGCCAAGATACGTAACTTCTGCATCATCGCGCACATCGACCACGGCAAAAGCACGCTCGCGGACCGTCTCCTTGAACGAACGGGTACGGTCGAAATTCGTAAGATGCGAGAGCAATTGCTTGATGGAATGGATCTCGAGCGATCTCGCGGTATCACCATCAAAGCCAAGTCGGTTTCATTGAATCATTGGCACAACGGTGAGCTTTACGAACTGAATTTGATCGATACCCCGGGTCACGTCGACTTCCAATACGAGGTATCGCGTGCATTGACCTGTTGCGAAGGGGCGTTGTTGCTTGTTGACTCATTCCAAGGGGTTGAGGCGCAAACCGTTGCTAACGCTTATGCGGCAATGGAGCACGAACTCAAAATCATCCCTGTCATCAACAAGATTGACCTCGTCCACGCGCGCGTCGACGAGGTTACTACTGAGATGGAGCAGAGCCTTGGAATCGACCCAACCGAAATCGTCAAATGCTCTGGCAAAGCCGGCATAGGTATCGATGAATTGCTCGAAGCTATCGTAGAACGTATCCCGCCTCCGACAGGTGATCGCAACGCTCCGCTGAAAGCGATGGTGTTCGATTCACTGTACGATGATTATCGTGGTGCGATCACGTATGTTCGAGTCATGGAAGGCAAAGTGAAACGAGGCGACAAAGTTCGTTTCTTAGGAGTGGGTGCCAACTACGAAGTGCTTGAGCTTGGACAGTTTATACCACATCGCATGCCCGTCGATTCGCTCCTGGCCGGTGAAGTTGGTTATCTCATATGCAATATCAAATCGCTCAAAGATGTGCGTATCGGCGACACGGTCGCCATGGCCAACGACGACAAGGCGGTCGCCCTCGCCGGCTACAAGCCGCCCAAACGGATGGTCTATTGTGGGCTCTACCCCAGCGACGGTCAGGAGTTTACAGAACTGCGAGATGCTCTCGAAAAACTTTCCATCAACGACCCCTCGTTTGATTATGCACCGGAGTCGAGCGAGGCCCTTGGCTTTGGTTTTCGCTGTGGGTTCCTTGGATTGCTGCACATGGAAATCATTCAG
>JANLUJ010000208.1:0-1312 GCA_031363425.1 Pirellula sp. | reverse complement strand
GTTGGTTTACCGTAGCTTGGGCCCCTGGCCCGAGTTTCGCACGGCCCAGGGGGCCATGCTACCTCCTCCCAAATAGTGTTAAACAGGTTTGGCATGGGAATGTAACAGAAGAGTCTACTTGATTTGCTTATCAAACCAATCGGCCATGACTGCAACTTCAACTGGCAAAGTTAGCCAGGGGTGGCCACCACCATCCTTGACAATGAGTTCAGCGGAACCTCCCGCCGATTGAATGGCTTTCACCAACTTCTGGGAATGCGAAAGCGGCACTACTTCATCGGCGTCACCGTGAATGAGCAAGAAGGGCACGGTAGGATTCCGAACTTGGTAGAGCGGAGAAATAGCCTTGGCCATTTCATTAAGTTCTTCCTCGCTTTTTCCGTTGAGGAATCCATCCTTGGCTGAGCCAGCACCGACGGCAATCAGTGGACCGAGAACTTTGGGATCGACCGCCTTGCCGTCACGCCATTCGAGAAAATCGGTTGGCGGAAAGAAGACCGCTACGGCGGCCACCGAAGTGTCATGTCGATCCAACTTGTTCTTAGCGGTTGGGTCGCTTGCCAAGGGAGTCAATGCGGCCAAGGTGGCTAAGTGTCCGCCGGCGGATGCACCGGTGAGTCCAAGCTTGCCAGCATCAATACTGTACTTCATCGCATTCTCTTTGACAAAGCGAATCGCCAATTTGACGTGTTGATCCATCTCTAGAGCGGTATAGCGAGACTTTGAGCCTGGACGAATGGCAAAGACGACATAACCTCGACCGCAAAAAGTTGCATACATTTGAGCCAAAGTATGGTCTCGGATTTTTCCTCGGTCCGAATACCAAGCGCCGCTGGCGATATCGACGATGGCTTTCCCATTTGCCGTGCCTGTTGGAGTAAAGACATCCATCAAAAGGCCGGTTCCATGTACCTCGCCGAAGACTACATCCTGTGTCTGAACGAAGCCTGGTCCTTCGTTTGCGTGCGAATCAAGCGACAATAGCAGTAACAGTAGGACGGCGGAACAAATAGAAATACAAGGCATGCGAGACTCCATTAACAAGAGAGGAAGTTTGATCGATCGTAACACGCATCGCCGAGGCATGCAATGATGCGCCCGATTGTTAGAAATTAGGTCTCATTTAGCGAGACAACCCTATTCGCATGAATTTCTTATTAGACAAAGCGCTTTTGCAATCTTACTTTACCCCGAGCTATTGGCGAGGCATTTCCTAGTGCCACTGATTGGAATTAGCGTTGCACAGGGGACTACTCGTTCCCAGGCTCTGCGGCTCTGCCTGGGAACGCACTGCCGTGGAGGCTCCTGCCTC
>JANLUJ010000202.1:0-1576 GCA_031363425.1 Pirellula sp. | reverse complement strand
CCCGCTTCGAAGCCGAACGACAAGCCCTGGCTTTGATGGATCATCCCAACATTTCCAAAGTTTTGGATGCGGGCAGCACGGACGCAGGCCGTCCCTATTTCGTCATGGAACTGGTCAAAGGAGCGCCTATCACCGAATTTTGCGACAAACACAAACTCGATACCAAACATCGATTGCAGCTGTTCATTACCGTCTGCCAAGCCGTTCAGCACGCTCACCAAAAGGGATTAATCCACCGCGACATCAAGCCTAGCAATGTCATGGTCGAAATGCATGATGTGAGGCCTGTTCCAAAGATCATCGACTTTGGTGTCGCCAAAGCAATTGGCCATCAGCTGACCGAGAAAACACTTCACTCGGGTTTCCATCAAATGGTTGGTACTCCGCTTTACATGAGCCCAGAACAAGCGGGCCAAAGCAGCATCGATATTGACACTCGCAGCGACATCTATTCACTCGGAGTTTTGCTCTACGAAATCCTTACCGGCCATACTCCCTTCGAAAGCGAAACACTGCGCAATGCGGGCTACGACGAAATGCGTCGCATGATTCGCGAGGTCGATCCGCCTCGACCCAGTCTGCGTGTCAGCACGCTCGATGCCAAAGCTCTCTCTACCATTTCCAATAATCGCAACGTCGACGCTCGCAAGCTTAGCCATCAACTTCGGGGCGACCTCGATTGGATCGTGATGATGTCTCTCGAAAAGGATCGCAACCGGCGTTACGACACCGCCAACGAATTCGCGGACGATGTGCAGCGTTTCCTTAATGACGAAGCCGTACAGGCTTGCCCGCCGTCGACACTCTACCGTTTCCGAAAATTAGCCAGTCGCAACCGTGCATCGTTGTCTGCAGCAACGCTTGTCGCTACGGCTTTGATCATCGGCACTGCTGTGAGTGTCTGGCAAGCAAAGCAAGCACGTAATGCTCTCTTTCAGGCGGAAATTGCTAAGGGCGAAACTGAAATTGCAAAGCAACAAATCGATGAACGTTATCGCATCGCTAAGGAAGCAGTCGATACGTACTTGCTCCGAGTCTCTCAAGACGAACAACTAGACCATCCAAGTTTTCGGCAATTGCGACGCAAACTACTCGAAGCAGCACTGCCTTATTACGATCAACTCCACAAGATGTCCCCAACCGACGAGCAATCCAGAGCAGCACGCGCAGAAACACTAAATCAACTCGGCGGTGTCAAGCGAGACTTAGGCAGATTCGATGAGTCCCTCGCTTCGTTCGAAGAGTCCGCCAAGCTCTTCGACCAATTGTCCGCTGGTAATACAACGAAGATTGCCTATCGCCAGAGCCTTGCCAAGGTCCTCGTCAACGTAGCAGATCACTACCGCACTCGCGGTGCCAGTAGCGAATCGCTCGAATACGAACAACATGCGTTGGCATTGCGTCAACAACTAGTCTCGGAGAATCCCGATAATGACTTGTTGCATTTGGAACTGGCGCAAAGCTTTACCAATGTAGGAGTCGGCACGCAGGAAATGGACGGCCGTGAACTGCTTGAGCGAGCGATCGAGATCTGGCAAGAGTTAGTCGATCGATTCCCGGACCAACCGCTCTACCG
>JANLUJ010000185.1:0-6575 GCA_031363425.1 Pirellula sp. | reverse complement strand
CCAGCCTGCCATGTTGTACCCCTTGCTCATCGTTGTAAACTCGACGCCAACGTCCTTCGCGCCAGGTGCAGACAAGAAAGATGGTGGAACGTAGCCTTCGTAAGCCACATCCGCATATGCGAAATCGCTTATGACCATAAGTCCATATTTTTTGGCGAGCCGTACAACATCTACGAAAAACTCTGGCTCTACCGTTACGGTCGACGGATTGTGCGGATAGTTGATGATGAGAAGCTTGGGTCGCGGATAGAAATGCTCGCACGCATAAGCGATATTGGAGAGGTACTTTTCCGTATCGGAAACATCGAGAGCGACCACATTCCCAGATGCAAGAATTACCGCATACATATGGGCGGGAAAATAAGGTGCCGGGATAATCGCAGTGTCCCCCGCTCCCATCAGAGCCAAACACATGTGCGAAAAGCCCTCCTTGGATCCCAGACATACGAGCGCTTCGGTTTCTGGATCCAAACGTACGCCGTACTTGCGAAGGTATTTGCTGGTAAACTCACGACGCAAATTCAAAATTCCATTAGCCTTGGAATAGCCGTGATTGCCCACGTCCGATGCGGCTTCCGTTAGTTTTGCGATAACCAACGGATCAGGCGGATCGGTCGGATTCCCCATCCCCATGTCGATAACATCCTGACCTGCACGCCTTTTTTGGTACAGCAAACTATTGATGCGGCCAAAAAGATACGGGGGAAGTCGGTGAACTCGAGGAGCCCACTCCACTTTGAAATTGCTATCGCTCATGAAAACACTGGGTTCAATACAGACGTGTTGTGATCCAGCCAACATTGGCTTTTGTACAAGATAAGATACGGGACTCTTTGGTTCGAATAAAGTCGGAAATCGCATTGGGCTGACCCAATCAAGAATTTTCCGAGTACATTCCGCCTGCAGCATTACGGCTATTGATACTCCCCGCATTTCGTCCAACAACCAAAGTAAATTCCTATTCTGCGAACCGACGAATCGCCGATACCGTATTTCCTATCAGTGTTTGGTCACAGTTTCTGGCTGAGATGAAATACTGGGGTTGATGAGAAAAACGACCGTTCTCATTGAACCCTCCTTTTCAGCCCATCGGTCTACAATCTCATCTCTGGAGCGCCTGTCATGTCCATTCGGAACTTGATTCAAGGACGTTTTGTCTCGGAATATTGCAAGCGCCGAGCGTTTTTGGTTTCTGGCTTTGCACTTGCATGTTTGTTTACCCTGGCTGTCCTATTGGGCTACCGGTATTTCGGTGATCGAGAGACTACCGAAACGGAATTCCTAGCCAGATTCCGCGGCGGAACGCTATTGATCGCCGGTGGAGGCGACATGCCTCCGATCGTCAATCAGCGATTCTGGGAGTTGGCTGGCGGAAAAAATGGGCGACTCGTCATTATTCCGGCCTATCAAGCATCGCGAGCGGATACAAAGCGATTGAAAGAAGAATGGCGGGGATGGAGATTCAAGACCATTCGAGTCCTCCAAGCTGCCACGCGTGAGATAGCGGACAATCCATGTTTTTCGGACCCTTTACGCAACGCCACTGCGGTTTGGTTCAGTGGAGGCGAGCAATCATGGTTGGCAAATCTCTACGCTGATACGGAAACCGAAGCTCGATTGCAGGATCTGCTTGATCGCGGCGGAATTATCGGTGGAACTTCGGCAGGAGCGGCAATCATGACCAAAGTCATGATCGAGGAAGGAAAAACGGAACCGAAGTTGCGCCGAGGTCTGGATTTGCTCAAAGACTCCGTGGTGGACCAGCACTTCTTCTATCGAAATAGGATGCAACGGCTAGCCAAAACTCTCAAGATTGAGCCTCAACTCATTGGCTTTGGCGTGGACGAAGGAACGGCACTTGTAGTTCAGGTTTCAAGTGGCCGCATTGGTGTCCTTGGAAAGTCGTACGTGATGGCCTGTATCCCAGAATCCGATACGGACTCACTTCGGCTCGAGGTGCTGAAACCCGGTACTTCCATCGACATGGAAGGATTACGAAGCGTAAATGCCATCATCGCTGAAATTATCGAACCGACCTAGCAATGATTGGTACATGTCGCTTCCTAACCTTTTGGAAAATGTTTTTTGCATCCAAGATTGGTCTATTTTCCATAAAAGAATTTCGTGTAGCATCCGCTGAACTGGAAGGACTAACCGGATGGCTCATTTTGCTCGCCAGAAACGGCAATCACGATTTTACTGGGCGGAACTTGGTTTCATGGCGCTAGGCCTACTTGGCTTGCAACCAAGTCTCTTTATCAATCTCATCATGGGATCGCAGACAAAATCGAATCCATTTCAATCGACTCTGCCAAACCAAACCTTCGACGTTTATCGAGACTTGCCTGCTACTCATTTAGCATCGTATTACCCGGCGCAGCCTTTTCTCGGGCTCCCAAGTCTAGCGCAAGGCTGGCCACCTAATACGCCACCATCATACGGCCAGAATCTCACCTACGGCCAACTCGCACAAAATCCGTTTCGTCAATCCGGTCAACAGTTCAACACGAGTTCGCAGACCTTCCCAACTTCTGGATCGTATGTACCTCAACAGAATTACTCAAACCTTGCCGCATATAATCCACAACAGTATGCGCAGTATTCCCCGACTCCGCAGTTTGCCTCGTCTTATGGAGGGCAAAACCAGCCAGCCTATTTAGCTCAAGCCAATACAGGTTACTCCTGGCCGGGCACAGCAAATAGCGATCAATGGTCTGCATTGCAATCAAACAACTACGATAACCGGGTCGGCAACTTTCAGCCCGGAGCAATGTACGCTGACAATCCCAATTCGATATCGGGCAGCTATCCTTACAACGCGCTAACGCCACGCACCTCACCGCGATCACTCTTTGATAGCGGCTACGGTTCAAACAATTACGTCGCCGGAAGAACCAATACCGCTTCGTCATCTCAAACCTATGGCTATCCGTCCAGTTCATCTAAACCCAGTGCGTGGCAACGTTATCAACCTAATAACCCGACGTATCGCTGAAACGGTTCGCGTTTCCTCGATCCAAGAAACTTGATCGGGACATATTCGCTCAGTAAATTATCTTCCCATCTGACCGCGTTTCTACGCGTGCTTACCGGCGGCCCACTCGTTTTTTCGTTATATTGGGGGGCGTTTCTTTAGGACAACGTGCAGTTAAGGATTGACGAACAGACAGTGATCCTAATTCATTAGGAGATTCTCCATGCGAATCCTATGTGCCGAAAATAGCCCGGTTTCGTTTGCGGGACTTTCCATTTTGTTGGCCGTGGAGGGCTATTCCAACGTTTTCTCGGCTACCAATTATGCACAGATCAAGGAAAAGTTAGCGACCGAATCAATCGATTTGTTGATCACCGAGTTGCGTTTTGCTGACGCTGAACTATTGGACGTGGCTTGCGAGATCGGGGAATCCTTTCCTAATACTAAAATCCTGGTTTATACTTTCCAGGAAAACCCCACCTATCTGGCCCGCGCCGCTGCTTGCAGGCTGTTCGACTTTGTCCTGAAAAAAATGTCCACCTCCTATTTGCTTCGATCCTTAACCGAAGCACCAACGTCCGTTGCCCCAGCTGAATCGCTGTTAAACTCGGCTGCCAAGTTCCTGACGACACCTGAACACCCAAGCAATCCTCATACGGATCATTTAACTAAACGAGAAGTGCAGATTCTGACCCACCTTGCCCTCGGCCTGAGCAATCGAGAAATCAGCCGAACTCTTGGGATTAGCCTGGAAACAGTGAAAGAACACGTTCAAAATGTACTGCGAAAACTCAAGGCAAGCGACCGAACCGAGGCGGCAGTTTGGGCCTTGCACCATGGTGTGCCGACCTTGAGATTGCCGTAGGAGGCAGAGCCTCGAAGACAGTCCGTTCCCAGACAGGAGCCTGGGAACGAGTGAATTCATGGTGGCGTTAAGCGAGAAGTGTCGGAAAAATGACTAATTAATTTTCCCCTTGTCAGGGAGAATTGCGCTAGGCGCGACTCTTAAGACATAATGAACTTTGCCGCATTGAGATTCCCCATGGATGGCCCGTTGAAGGCTAGTATCGATTGGGCAAAAGCCCTTGAAATCAACCGTCGCTGGTTGGCTACGGTCGTCCATGCGCGTCTCTCTGACCATCAGGCTGCGGAAGATGTTCTGCAAGAGGTGGCTCTAGCCGCCATTTGCCAACCGACCAAACCGACGGACCCTACGAAAGTGGCTCCGTGGCTGTACCGCATTGCACTTCGAAAAGTGATTAACCACCACCGATCGACTGGGCGTCGACGAAAATTGATCGATGGCGCAATCGCCGCGGGACGAGCCGCCGAAAACGCCTCGGGGCCCACTCCCGGCGAATGGTTGATGCAGGCAGAAACCAATCAAACGGTTTCCGAGGTCATGAATCGGCTTGACCCACAGGACAGGCAAATACTCATGTTGAAGTACACCGAGGGTTGGGGTTACCAAGAACTTTCAGAGCACCTTGGAATCACAATCAAGACAGTTGAATACCGACTGCTTAAGGCGAGACGAGCGCTTCGCGCGTTCATGAATATTGTGGAAAGATGAGTAAAGCAAAGAAGAGTTAATCAGGAAAATGATCACACCAAACCAAATCCAAACACTTGTAGACGGGGAATGTTCACACGAATCCCGCGCTTTGCTTCTTCGTCAAGTAGAAACCCAACCATCTGCTTGGCGAACGTTGGCGTTGGCTCTACTGGAAGAACAACAGTGGGCGAAGCAAATAGTTCAACTCGCCAAAGACCAAGTTCAAGCTCAAATCGTTCAGGATACCTTGCGGTTGTCTAGCGAATCCAACAAGGCTTTGTCCCGCTCGACTCGTGCGCATCCATTTGTTAATTTGTCGAGTATTGGGTTACTTGGCAAGTCGAGAGACCATTCATCCAACAGGGGCCTTCCGTGGATGACGGTATTGGCCGCGAGCTTGTTGATCGGACTCGGCATTTATGGAGGATCGTTTCTTCCGACACTTAGGATGATGAATCCAAATGGCTCTGATACCTCGACTCTTGCTGAATTGGAAAATCCTGTTGAGGGTAGTCAGGACTATCGACCACTCAATGGCATGTTAGACACGAACATGAAAATGTTGGTCTCTGGACCAAACAGACAGACCGAGGAGATCCCAATCTACGACCTCAACGCAGTAGACCACGACGTTTTTGTCGCCCGGGAAATGTATGAAGTCGCGAAAATCAACCAACGGCTTCGACGTGAGGGTTTTGAGCTTGATGTTAGGCCCGAGTATTACACTGGCAAACTTCATGACGGTAGGCAGCTAATCGTCCCTGTAAAACATGTTGGCGTAAAGCCCTACGGTCTCTAGTACCTTGTTTACTAATTTGTTCTGTTTATCAAAAAAGGAATGCAAAAATGAAAACGCGATTGGAATGGTTTATTGTTCCCTGTGTGGCGTCCATGTTTGGCGGAAATGCCATGAATTTGAATGCACAGGATCCGCCTAAAGCGAAACGGAATCTGAATGTAGTACTTCACCAAGTCACGGATGAGGTAGACGCAAAAAGCATCCGAGAAAAAGTCGCCAAAGAGCTTGCCAATTCCGGAATTTCTGAGGAGACCAAAGCCCGTATCCTAAAAGACGTCGAGGACGCCTTGAACAAAGCCAAGGACGCGGCAAAGAAAGCGAAGAGGGCTGCAGCCAAGGGGATCGAAAACGCGGAAAAAGCGGTCGAAGAGGCCGTCATCAAGATCCAAAACCATGCAAATTCGCCTGGGACATCACATGCGTTTACAACGCAGTTCTTTCGGGATACGAAAGGTGATGGCTTTCGCATTGGTGTTCAGTGCATTCAAGAAGAAGATGGTAATGATGAAACTGAAACCAAGCCGGGACTTGAGGTAAAAACGGTTGTTGACGACTCGCCAGCTCATAAGGCTGGGATTAAAGAAGGAGATTTCTTGGTCACCGTTGACGCCAACCGAATCACTAAAATCGGCGACTTGACCAACGCCTTGCAGGAAGCCGGCAAAAAGGAAAAGGAAGTCACCATCGAGCTAAAACGTGATGACAAAAACATCATCGTAACGGTCAAGCCAACGAAAATGAAGTTTTCGGATTCTGAACTCCAAAACATCCAACTTGCCCTTCCAACAGGTGGCTTTGTTGTGGACGCCGAAGCTATGAAATCCTTTCAGGAACAGATGAAAAAGTGGAGCCCTGGGAAAATGCCAAACGGCGGTCCCCAGGTTTGGAACTTCCAAAAGGACTCAACCGATCTAAAGAAAGACTTGGACGACCTTAAGTCGGAGATGGCTGAATTGAAAAAAATGCTTAAGGAAATGGTAGACAAGAAGTAGTTCGAGATGACTTTATCGCAGCCAGTCTTGGCAACAGTCCCGCCATGCGTTAGCTCGGTGTCTGTTGCGTTGGCTGACTTGGATGCGTGACACGCGTACATGCTCTTTGTTCTCCTTTATTTTTATTGTGGCTTCCCAATAATCGCAGTACCTTTCCGCTGCCAAAACAGCGATTGCCGCCGCATCATTCATTGTGCATCTCTGCCATTGAAACTCGGCGTGCCAGCAAGCCCTCACCCCGCCTTCGGCACCCCT
>JANLUJ010000178.1:0-6809 GCA_031363425.1 Pirellula sp. | reverse complement strand
ATTTTCAAGGCATCGAGAGTCAAGACGCGAGCCGCCATTTCCTCCGCACGGGACTTGCGAACCCGCGCTACGTGGTCTTTCCATAACAACTTGGTGGCCTGAGCAACATCGGTTTTAGATATTGGCGTTTTTGCGAATGGCTGTTCGTTCAATGCAGGACGTTGCTCGTAGGGTTGAGACAGATAGATTTCTAACGCCGTAACAACGTTTGCCGGTTCGAGACCACTATTGGCTGAAATCGTTGGTGCTACCGGCACATCGATAGTTTCGGTGATCGGAGAATTGCGATGTTCGGAAACGAACGTACCTTTCTTGGGATCTCTCCCCTCACCTATTTCGAATTGATATTTTTTCCCGATAGGCAGGTAGGCGCTGAGATGATCATTTGCGTCGAAGCGTTCATCCCTGGACTTTCCTTCAAAAACGAGTTTGCCTTCAGCGTCAAAGACACGAATAGTTGTGGCGAGTCGATTTCCGTTCGCCCTATCAAGAACTCGGAACATCGAAAGCGCAGAGTCTTCGGACGGCTTGGCCGCATGCTTAACGTAGCGATCGGTAACATCGACCGCGCTAATGTAATCGATGGTTCGATCCCAAACGAGCGGGAAACGAATTGGCGTTTTTTGAAAGCTGACAGCATAAATGGAATTCATCGCATTGTCTCGATTGGCCTTCGATGCGCGATCGATGAACCAGGCTTTATCCAAGTCCTCACCGGCCGGTTCGGCTGCGCCCGTGAAGTGCCAACCGTTGTCCCACACCTCGACCCATGAATGGTTGCCACTATTGTCGGACCAAAGCGGAGTCCCTACAAATCTTGCTGGAATGCCTAGCGCCCGGCATGAATCGATCAACAAAACTGAAAGACCTGTACAGGAGGCAGTACTAGATTTGATCGACTCGTAAGGACTTTGGTCGGCCTTTGGACGTTGTGTCGAATATCGAACATTGATAAGCGGGAACAGTTTTTGATTGAGTCGAGCGGCAGCAAGTCCTGGCGACTTGGCACCATCGATCAATGGAAGGAATCGTTCGCTAAAATCTTTACGCCACGAATCGCGGCGCTCGTTTATGTTCGAATAGGGCAAAACATTGTTCAAAAAGATTTCTTTTGGAATGTCGTTCTTCCACGGAGAGTTCGCCCATCCTAAATAGGCTAATCGCACTTCTTCGAGCAGGAACTCGGATGTCAATGATTGCAAGTCGCGATCGGGCATATTTGCAATTAGAAACTCCAGTCCTTCCCGTTGTTGAATGGGGCATGCGTCCAATGCGCGACGTAGCTGGTGTCGATTTTCACCCGCACGATTTAAGGCTGTTTCGATAAGCTCGCTTTCGACTGACTTCCAGATTTTAGAGTCCTGTCGAACGTTCCAAAGCTCTTGCGATTGTGCGCCAGCAACGACTGCGGTGGCGTGAAACCCCTCTGCGGTTGAGCACATAGAAAACGCATCCGTCCATGTTGCGGACTCAGATGGAAACTCGAGTTCGGCGAAGCTGTTGGCCCATTTCCCATTCTTGCCGTGGAATGTCCGTTGACGATGATATGTTTCCATCAGTAGGTCGCGAATCGCAAGGCTTTCGTCGTGTACAAATTCGGTTGTCCCAGGTTGTTCGGAGGAGAACTGGACGAAGCCCCAACGTTCCGGTCGATGCATGTCGACGATCCCTTGCGGCGACCAGACCCAATTGTCCTCTTTCGTCTTGGGTACCTTACTATATTTGCCGTCCTTCACTTCGAATTGCCACTCGACCCTGGAGAAATCGATTCGCCATTTATCGCCGTCGCGAGGCTTGGCAAATCTTCGCGAAGGAGTCGAAAAAGAAGTCCAAGGGATCGCAATCTCGACGGTCCACGAAGTATCTTGATCGCTTGGGTCATTGAGCGTCCCTTGCAACTGAACGGCGGACTTCAGTCCCACGAATTCCCAACTGTTATCAGCCCCACTGGAATCCTTGTACGGGCGAGGCATAAACAGGTCCCAGGTGGTGTTCAAAGCATTCAGCTCAAGTTCGAAGTATTCGTGATTGTCACTATCTGGGTCGATGAAGACTTCAAAGTCGTTGTCTTGGAAGATAACAGCATCGTGCTGAGTGATGGTGCCTTGCAAATGGGGTTCAAGTAGTTCTGCCGCAATGTAAAAATTCTCGTTGTCCCAAAGCATCTTTGCTCTGGTTCGGAACTTGGGCAACGGCTTTCTTGCACCCTCGATATCAACAAAGTCTTCCGTCCAGAAAGCTGATTGCCATCCAATGTCATCCAGTTTCCCGTCGATTACAACTGGCGTTTTCGCGACACCGCAAACGTAGCCTCTGGGCTTGATGCTTTTCATTTGCTCCCAATCAACCTGTTGCCCGATGACTGACCGTGCGGCTCCAACAATGAACCAAGAGCAAGAAAGCAAGACTAGGCAAACGGGTACATTAGATCGAAGGATACGCATAGGTTTAGTCCTGTTTTGAGCGACCGGTCGACTGAATAACGCCAATCAATATACTTCTGTTTAGCGTACGCAGCGACGCTTAGCGGAGTGTGGTTGGGGTCATCATTTGGCCGGCGCATTGACAATGAATTGGAGCCAAAATGATAATTCATTCGTATCGAAATGGATATGCATGCATGGAGTGCCGGCCTTTTCTTTGCCCACATTTCAACCCACACTAGAACTGTAACTCCATTGGAATTTAGCGAATATGAAGTGTTTGGCGAGGGGAGCAAAGTCCAAAGATGTGGGTAATGATGAGGTCTGGGGCCCATGCTACATTGCGATCGGCTAGTCGGCTAAAGCCATGATGTGTTGGGCAATCCGCAATTCGGTCGCGTGGATTAAATCCTGGGGAATGTTTCGACCATTCGTCAGGTAGCTGACGGGGAGCGAGCAGCTTTGCAGGCAGGATAAGAAAGAACCAAGGCCCCCTGATTCATCGAGGCGAGTAAGTATCAACCTATTCGGTTTCAGCAACTCAAAGCTTTGCTCATAACGAAGAAACGATCGAGTGTTGCTGGTGCTTGAAATGACAAGATGAGTTTCCGTAGGCTTTGCTATCGCGAGCATGCGCCTCAGTTCATCGAGCGACTCGTTGTCGGTTGGAGAGCAACCACAAGTGTCGATTAAGACAAACGGGCAACTCGAAAGGCATTCCATGCAACTTGAAACTTGCTCGAGCGAATTGGCAACTTCAAAATGCCATCCTAAAACCTCGGCATAATTTTGCAAGAGCTGATTTGATCCCGTCCGGATCGAATCCATAGAGAGCACTCCAACGGAAAGACCGCGTTCCATCGAAAGACTCGCTGCGATCTTTGCAAGTGAGGATGTTTTGCCAGCGCCGGCTGAGCCGACCAATGCGATCACTTGCTGTTTAGAATGGTCAAGTGGCATGGGGGGCGCAGCGTGAACCAAGTCGCGGATCCAGCCAAGGATCTCAGAACGGAGCGTCCACACATCGTGCTTCACCGAAGGATCGCATGAGATACGTGAGGCTTCGATCCATTGTTGCGCGATTCCTGCATCGATACCAGCCTCGACGAGTTCCTGAAGCACTTGGTCAAGTACCCGGTCGGGTTTTGCGACTTCCATCGCATTTTGCACATGGGAATCGACGACACCAGGATCGTTGGCCGTATCTAAATCCGAGGAACATTTGATTTCACAGGCGTCAATTTGCGGAACTGAATCCTGACTTCCCTCAGAGTCAATTGCAGTTGGATCGGTGTCTTCCAAACGGAAATCGTTTGTGTTGGAACTCGCCGTAACCTCGATTCGTGTACGGCCGAAGATTCCGAAGCGTGCCGCCTTGGTTTCAAGAATCGAAGCACTCGGGCCAAATTCGCTCCTAATCTGCTGAAATGCTTCCTGAAGCGTATTGGAACGAAAGGTCTTAATTCGAATAGTGGAGTTCATCTTTGAGTACCTTGATCGTTTGGACTACTAATCACTGACCATAGCGATGGATTCAACGCTCGTATCTCTCGATATTTCGTTGTAACTTAGGACGCGAAGATCCGGCAACGCTTCCTGCGTGATTTGCCGAAGTGGAACGCGAATTTTTGGACTGACGACAACACATCTCGGCTTGCCAAGTTGGTCGAGCTTCTTGACTTGGTCCGCAATCCGACTGCACGTTTTTGAAATGGAGTCCGGCGACATACGGATGAAAATACCACGATCGGTTTGTTCGGTCCCAGCTGCAATGCGGTCTTCCATCGCTGGGTCTAGGGTAATTACTCGAAGGACGCCTGCGCTATCACGATAGCGATGCGAGATGGTTCTCGCCAATCGATGACGGACGTATTCAGTGAGCCAAATCGGGTCTTTGATCCGATGAACGTAATCACCCAGCGTCTCGAGAATGATGCTCAACTGCCGAATGGGAATGTCCTCGCGAAGCAGATTCTGAAGCACTTGTTGAACTTCTGCCAATTTCATTTGCCCAGGGATCAATTCATCAACAACGGTCGCCGATGTTTTCTTGAGTTGATCGACAAGCTGTTTCGTGACCTCCCGCGTAAGTAATTCGTCGGCATGTTTGCGTGCGGTCTCTTGGACGTGTGTGGCTAGGACTGCGCCACATTCAACAACTTGATAGCCGTAGATTTCTGCTTGTTGACGAATTCGCGGATCGATCCAAACGGCTCGTTTCCCAAAAGCGGGATCGGTAGTTTCGTCGCCAACAATAGCGCCCTTCGTTAAGCCGGTGTCGATGGCCAGCAGGCGATCGGGGCGAAGCGTACCTGCTGCGATGCGGTTGCCTGCCATTTCCAATTCGTAGTTATACTCTGGGAGACTCATGCGATCTTTGATTCGCACCATTGGTAGTAAGACACCCATTTCGGTTGCGAGGGTCGCACGTACTGTTGAAATTCGTTTCATAAGATCTCCACCACGATTTGGATCGGCCAATACAATGAGCTTGGCTCCCAATTCAAGCCGTAATGGATCAACCTCAAGGTAGTCTTCTACTTTCTTTTCGGGAGCTGCCTTTTTTGCAATGTCAGCGTCCTGTCCTTTTTTCTGGACCAATTTATCGTCTTGCCTTTTTTGACGCTGCATGATTAGAGCCAAACCGATACAGCCGCCACCCATGGTTACCATCGGGACCGCTGGAAGTTGTGTGAAGGTCATTAGAAGCAAGAAGACACCAGAGATTATCAACGCTTGCGGTCGCGAAAAGATTTGCCGAAGAAACTCGCCTGAGAAATCAGATTTTTGCGTGCTACGGGTGGTAAGCAACGCGGCCGCCAACGAAATCAGAAACGCTGGGACTTGACTTACGAGTCCGTCGCCGATCGTCAATTTTGTATAGACATTCGCAGCCTCGGATAGCGTCATCCCAGAGTACATATAGCCCATGTACAGCCCGCCAACAATGTTGAGTAGGGTTATGGCTATACCTGCGATTGCGTCCCCGCGAACAAATTTACTGGCACCGTCCATTGAGCCATAGAAATCCGCTTGCTTTGTGATCTCCTCGCGGCGTCGCTGTGCTTCCTTTTCGTCGATTGCACCAGCGCTCAAGTCGGCATCGATTGCCATTTGGCGTCCTGGCATTCCGTCCAACGCAAATCTGGCGGCTACCTCACCTATTCGCGATGCACCTTTGGTGATCACGATGAAGTTGATCAAGAAAATAATGATGAATAACACGATTCCGACTTCTAGGGAGTCACCGGAAACGAATTCGCCGAATGCTTGTATCACATGCCCAGCCGCATCGAGCTTATCCGTGCCCGTACGAGTTAGGATTAACCGGGTTGTAGCTAGGTTCAAAACCAGACGCGATAGAGTGGTCGCGACGAGCATCGCCGGAAAAATGTTGAACTCAAGTGGAGACTCGATGTAAATGGTGGTCAAAAGAATGACGACGGCAATTGCAATATTTGCTGAAAGCAGCACGTCCAGCAATGCGGGGGGGAGGGGAACCAAAATGACCACGAGGCATGCGATGATCCCGATAGGTACAATCGCGTGTCGGTGTCGTAAAAAAAGCTTGGTCCAAAAATCCATCCAGGTCCATCCCGAGTCGAGAACTTTAGAAAATCCGACAAGTATTCGGAAAACTAGCTAGGTTTCCCCGGCGATGTCTATATCGTTTTCCGAAAGGGGACGATAATCTACGCATCGGGACGCCCAAAACGGATTTGGATTTCGCGTCCTTCAATCGATAGCATTAGCTTTAACGACGAATTCGGCGAATGGCTTCTAAAGAATCGCCTCAAATCATCCAGTATCCAGTTCTCTCGCCCAGATTTTGGCACGGAATGCCGTCCAGAGTTTGGCTTCCCCTGCTTGTTAAGAACTCCTTTCGCGTCTCGCTTTCGCGGCTGCATATCGCCTCAGGTGTGACCGCGTTCATGCCGATGTCGGATCTGCTTGGACTGGCGCAACACGCGATCTTCGGACGTCGAATCGCTGCAACAAAGTTAGCCGGTCCGCCATTATTTATTCTTGGTCATTGGCGGAGCGGCACAACTCTTCTGCATGAGCTACTTGGGTTGGACGAAAGATATGCATCCCCCACAACGTATCAGTGTTTCGCTCCATCGCATTTCTTGCTTTCCGAATCCATGATTGCGAAGTATGGCAATTGGCTGATCCCAAACAGACGTCCCATGGACAACATGAAAGCTGGTTGGGCATTGCCGCAGGAGGATGAATTTGCGCTGATGAACCTAGGTGCACCAACTCCTTACTTGCGGCTAGTATTTCCATGCCATGACTATCCATTTCAAAGCACTCTAGCGTCGAATGGGTTTAGCCCAGAGGAATTGGAACGTTGGAAGTATCTCTTCGACTGGTTTTTGAAAG
>JANLUJ010000070.1:0-6552 GCA_031363425.1 Pirellula sp. | reverse complement strand
GGACTAAGTAGCCAAGCTATGGAAACGGCGGTCAGAACAGATTCTCGTTTAGTCATTCTTTCCCGTCAATCTATGTTGCTTTTCTCGATTCGCACGGAATTCCTATTCGATCGAACACCGTTTCAACGAAAATACCGCTGGCTCGCCCAGCGGATTGGTTCTCTTTTATGGCTACGAATCTCAGTGATTGCTTCTATTCAAGTCTCGTCAAAAGGCAATGCAAACGTCTCTTTTTTTTTCGTGGGAGCGAGATCAGGATCACACGTCGACCGGTGTAAGCCGACTCATCGATGCCGGAAAATCCGAGGCGCTATAGGTATGACCATGGCCATCGGTGCTGAACCAGCGTGCTGCTGCATTCTGCCATGGAGTTGCGTACCTGGGTCGCAACTCTGATCCCTGCCCGAGCCGTTCGTTGCAATCAACATGTCCCGGTACGCAATACTGATTTGGGGCTCCAGCTACACCCTCGAACGGATGGTGCAAACCCAGAACGTGCCCCATCTCGTGAATTGCCGTATTGAACGGTTGCGAAAAACCGCTGACTGCGGGAGCAACGTCGTGTATGTCCATGTCATCGAATTGAGCTGAATCGGAGCGAAATGAAAGGCCATTGGCTGCACCGGCTTTGACTACTTGAATGCGATGGTTGGCCAGGAAGAGCGGGACAAAACTAACTTTGAGGACGCAGTGCAAGTTGACTCGGGCCTTGCCACCAGGCTTACTGACCTCCAAATCAGTGAGTGAGCCAGGAGAGGCCAGCCAGAACTTTTCCGACCAATTTGCCTCAAGTAAATTCTTCAGTTTTGTTTTCCAGGCGCTGAATTCCGACTTGCTCCACCATGCCGCTGTGAACTGATTTCCATTGGCGTCTCGGACAATTGAACCTCCTTTAATGGCTGCGACAGCAAGCTGTAGATTGAGTACTAATGATGCATTCCAATTGGGCCCGATATCCTTCGCGTCGACGTGGTATTTGTAATTGATTCCATTTACCGGCAATCGCCCTTTGCTTTTGTTTTTCTTTACATCGAGCTGAAAGTAATCCACAACGCTGTTATCGGCTGCATTGCGAGCTTCAATCATTGCGTCACCCTCGCGACGTCCTACTAGCTCGAACCATTGAATCTTGTTGGTAGCACCCTCTACCGTATCACGAGAAGCGATGGAAGCTACCGATGGATCGTTTGGCCCAACCTTCACTCCTGCTCCATCAAATATTCCGAAACGAAAGGCTCCCCCGACCGAGGTTGATTGTGTCTTCTTTCCGACCTTTTCCGCGCCAGCACTGAGGTTAGGGCCAGACCATTTAACGAAATGTACCATGATGAAAAACCATCCTTCAGAAGTTAGATGCGTTGAAGCAATTCGTCAAACAACCATCACTATCGAAAAATAGTCATTTCATTGTTTGCAGTGTTGTTTTCGCAAGACGCGATCCGAAGTTGTCAATTTTCTTTTGATTGACTTGGAATTGCCAAAGAAGACACACGGTCCAACCTAATGGCTGGCATTGCTGGCGATACCGTTGGATGAAACACCTATCGATCGCGGATCAGCAGCTGCTTTGCTTCCTCAGCGAATTGACCGATTTCGTTTTTCCAGTCGACAGTCATGCTGGATCGAAGTCGCTCGACAATAGCTTCCGCAGTATCGAAATAACTATTAGCTTTTGAATGTTCACCGCTTCGCAAACTACACATGGATAGAAAATACAAATCGAACGGTTTGTCACGTTCTGCCTGAACTGCCAGGCTCTGTTGTAGTACTTCCGTTGCCTCTTGAATTTTGCTGTCCCGCAGGAGAGCGACACCCAAGGTGTTAAGGTACGTCGCGTGATTGTCTTGGTTGGAACGTGGACGGTTTGGGGAGACGATCGTCGTTACCGTTGGACGTACACTTTTGACAAGGACAATTCCACTGTCGAGTGGGTAGACATCTTCAATGGCATGCGTGGAGTCGGGAAATGGAAAGTGGACAGTAAGAGACTGATCATCTTATGGAACATTCAAGCCGCCAAACAATAAAGGTTCGTGTTCGGTTCTGAGATGTTGGGCGATCGACGTCGACTCAAACTGGATCGCAATCCGTGATATCCAGGGTATCGTGGTTGAAAATTGCATTGGTGTTTGGTTCGTCAAGTCGAAGATGGATTCGATTGGCAAGCTGAAGAGCGTTACAACATTTGGCGATAATTTCTTCAAACCTGGCTACTCTGAGACTGGTGAAAGAGTTTTCTTGCAATTAGTGTAAATTGTTGAGTACCTTTTAGGTGTCTGATCTACTCAGACGTCACTTCTCGACTTTTCTTACTATGCTTGGGCCATTTCATGGATCCGCTTATCTCGCCGCGAGTTTCTTGGTTTCCTGTTTATCTGCCCTCCTTTTTGTCAGTTTTTGGCATCGTCTTGGCATTTGTTCCGCCCGGTCGAGTGGAAGCGGATCTGATGATTTTTAGAAACGCTGGACTGTTTTCGGCAGCCGTGGCTGGACGAACTACAAACGTGGTAAATTTCGAAGCAGGCCCAGTTGGGCCACCCCTAACAAACTCGACGTACCAGGGAATCTTGTTTGGAGCAAACCCCAACATTCAAGGGAACTTGATTATTACAACCGGAGCTCCAGCGATTACTGGAGGCCTCAAAGCATTTTCGGGAACAAACTTCCTAGGATCGGACGCGGGTGAGCTGATTACCCTGGGAACCAACCAGAGTTTTTCCTTTGCGTTTCAAAGTCCCGTGAGTGCGGTCGGCTTGTACTTCGTATCCGAAAGCTCCCTAGCATCTGGCGAACTTGGGATACGAGTTGGTGCTGGTGCTGGAGCAACGTCAGCGGTGATCGACCCACTAAACGGGAACGAAATCGCGCTAACGGGTGGGACTGCAACCAACTCCTTCGCGTACTTTGTTGGAATAGTGGACACCAACGCGTTGGGAGTTCTACCAAGCGTTACCGTTTTCCCAGGTTCTACTACGGCAGCTCCATTTGGCATCGACAACATAACATCAACGGTTACCGCCGTTCCTGAACCTGGCTCACTCTTGATCTTGGCCTTAGCCGCATCGGCTGGGCTGGGCACTAGAGCTCGACGAGTAAGTCGCAGATCGTGAATTTCATTGCATCAAAGAGTTTGCAAATGATTGACGACTGGCGGAAAAAGTAATACGATCCCTTAATCGGTAGTTTGCGTGACTGCATCCAACCGAGCAGAGTGACGCCCAAAAACACATCTGTCTCTTCCTATCCGTGAGGTGTTCTATGCGAAGTTGCTTTCTCGCTGTCTTGTTCACACTCGTCGTTGCATTGCCAGGGCAATGCGGCACATTCATCGTCGCTTCGGATGCTGCTCAGATAAGGCTGATGCTCGAACTTCGGGCGCAACAGTTTCTAAATCGCGCGACCTTCGGCGCAAAGGATGCAGAGATTTCTAGTTTGGCAGATTCGATGGCTACGCTAGGCATCGAAGGTGCATGTTCCAAGTGGATCGATGATCAATTTGCTCTGCCAACGACTTTTCATACGACCACCATGAAGACATTCATGGCTACAGATGGGATCACCGCCTACAACGACGCCACGAAAAATCTGCTTCGGTATCGACATCATGCATGGTGGCACAATGCGATAAACGCAAACGATCAATTGAAGCAGCGGTTGGCGTGGGCGTTGATTCAAATTTGCGTTGTTGGCGAAAGTGGAGACAACTTCAATTTTGTAGAAATACCGACTGGGCAACCTAACAAGCCTTACTGGTTTGGTATGAGCACGTATTACGACATGCTGCTAAATCGATGCGATGACAGGTATCGCGACGTTCTTCAGGATGTGACCTACCATCCTATCATGGGTGTGTGGCTGAGCTCATTGCGCAATCAAAAAGGGAATGCTGCGATCGGTTCTTTCCCCGACGAAAACTATGCCCGCGAAATCATGCAATTGATGTCGATTGGACTGAATGAACTCAATAACGACGGCACCTTCAAGCTGAACGCGAACGGAGACGTAATACCAACATACAACAACGCGATCATCGGCGACTTTGCGCGCACCTTCACCGGTTTGAACTATGCGAGTGGCGATGGGACCAACATCTACAGCGGGTACACGAATTATCTCGATCCGATGATCATGACCAACTCAGTGCACGATTCCGGATCTAAAAAGCTTCTCAATGGCCAGACGATTCCAGGGAATGCAAATGGGAACGTCGACATTTCCAATGCGTTGGATAATTTGTATGCGCATCCGAACGTTGCACCCTTTATTAGTCGCCTGTTGATTCAAAGACTCGTGAGATCGAACCCGTCAAAAGGATACCTTACGAGAGTCTCGAAGGTCTTCAATGACAATGGGTCCGGTGTTAAGGGAGACATGCGAGCTGTGGTCAAAGCCATCTTGACCGATAGCGAAGCTTGGACCTCGATTCGAATGACGCGATTGCGAAATCCTACACGACTCGTCGTGACAAGCGCGGGAACCGAATATAGCCGATTGGTCGAACCGGTTGTTCAATACGCCAGTTTTTTTCGACGCTACGGGGTACCGCCAACGGATACTAGCGGCCGATACTTTTTGAGTGCAGCCCCGGGGACTTGGAACCAGGCCCCGTATCGTTCCCCTTCGGTTTTCAATTTCTATCTGCCGCATCATCAACCCTCTGGCGGTCTTGCAACAGCGGTCGGCTCGAGAAATATTCCGAACGAAGACCTTTTCGCTCCTGAGTTCCAATTGTTGACAGCTGTCGTTTCGAATTCATGGCACAATCGAAGTCGCTCCGATATCGTCAACGAGTACATCGATCAGTACCTCTATACAACCGGCTCCACCAACACGAACACGCGGCTGACCTTCGATTTTTCCCAAGAAAAAGCTGCTGCGGCAAGCCAGACAGGCCTAGTCGAATATCTAGACAAAGTCCTTTGCAATGGCACGATGACGGATGATTTTAGGACGCGTTTAAGTGACGCAATTGCGGCCAAGGTGACTCTGTCCTCACCGCCAACAGCCAATCAATTGCGAGACCGTGTGCGAGGGGCCATGATTACTGTCATGAACTCGCCCTATTATCTCATTCGTTACTGATCTCGTTGTTTCTGTTCTCATTGAGGTTCAGTAAACCAAATTCAGCAAAATCAATTAACAAACGGATTAGGAATCAACGAAATGGCTAGAAACAATCTATCGTTTGAATCGATTCAGGAGCGTGACAACTTTGCGAGACGCAGAGCCTTTATGCAGTTTACGGGTGGCTGCGCGGCGCTCGGCTCGACTTCGGTTCTTTCGCAATTGCTCAGTTTGCAATTGACCGGTTCGGCATACGCTCAAACAGGCGGAACCGGCTACAAGGCAATTGTATGCGTTTTCTTGAACGGGGGCATCGATTCGTTCAACGTCTTGACGCCCTACGAAGACACGGAACACGCAATCTACACGACAGTACGGTCAACGTTGGCAAAGCCAAAGACTGAATTGCTTCCAATACCGGTGGATATCGCATCACCCGGCGGGAGAAAGCTTGGGATTCATGATAAAATGCCTGAAATCCAATCGCTTTACAATGGCGGAAAGTTAGCATTTCTAGCCAATGTTGGTAGCTTGGTTGTCCCAACCACCAAGACCACCTACAACAACGGCAGCGCGGTCAAACCGCTCGGGCTATTTTCACACGCGGATCTAATTCAACATTGGCAGACCTCGGTTCCACAGTCTCGTTCACAGGCAAGTGGTTGGGGGGGCCGAATGGCAGACTTGCTCACTGCTAGCCACAACCCCACCGATTTGATTTCCATCAATATTGCGTTGGGTTCCCTAAACGTCTTCCAGACGGGTAATCAAGTCGTCCCGTATGTCGTCAGTTCGTCCGGTGCAACGTTGCCTGGTGGGTATCGCACCAACAATACGACGGGCGCCAACTACGACCAAATCCACAACACTGTAATCAACGGCTCTACGGGGCTCAACGGTATCTATCCGCCAGCCGATAGTGCATTAGGAGCACTTTACAGTGATTTGCTACAACGTACTCTGGCACGCTACAAGCGACGCAGCATCGATGCTGCCCAAACCTTTTATGACAATACCGACAATGCGGGCACCGGTAGCACAGGAGGTATTCTGCCAGCAAGTATAAGCGCGCGGTTCGATGCCATAAACAACGATGCTACCATTCCGGGTGGCTTGAAGGGTTTTGCACAAAACTTGAGCATGGTAGCAAGAGTCATTCGTGCGAGGACTGCATTTAGTCAAACGCGACAGATCTTTTTTGTGTCCCTCGGTGGCTGGGACATGCATGACAATTTGATAGCGAACCAAGCTTCCATGTTGCCGGGTTTCAGCAAAGCCATGTCGGCGTTTTACAACGCCACGGTTGATCTCGGCGTAGCGGACAAAGTGACAACGTTTACGGCCTCGGATTTCGGCCGCACTCTTTCAGCAAATGCCACGGGCAGCGATCACGCATGGGGTGGTAACCATATCATTATGGGTGGCGCGGTCGGTGGTGGAAAGGTCTATGGGTCCTATCCTCAATCGCTAGCACTCAACACCGAACTG
>JANLUJ010000057.1:0-4211 GCA_031363425.1 Pirellula sp. | reverse complement strand
AGCTATCTCTGTGTTTGATTAGACTTTCACTCCTCCCCACAGATCATCCCATCGGTTTTCAACCCAAATGAGTTCGGTCCTCCACGCAGTTTAACCCGCGCTTCAACCTGTCCATGGGTAGATCACACAGTTTCGCGCCTATTGCCCATAACTAAGTCGCCCTATTCAGACTCGGTTTCCCTGTGGCTTCGTCCCGTAGAGACTTAACCTGCTATGAACAATAACTCGCCGGATCATTTTGCAAAAGGCACGCCGTCACCCATGTAAACATAGGGCTCCGACCGCTTGTAAGCGCACGGTTTCAGGTTCACGTTCCTCCCCTTGTAGGGGTTCTTCTCACCTTTCCATCGCTGTACTGAGTTCACTATCGGTCATCGAGGAGTATTTAGCCTTACGGGATGGTCCCCGTAGATTCAGTCGAGGTTCCACGTGACTCGACCTACTCAGGTTTCCTGCGGGAGGCGCTACACTTTCACTTACCGGACTGTCACCGTCTATGGTCAGCCATTCCATGCTGTTCAGTTAGTGTTCGCTTTGTAACTCCCATGTGCAAGACCCTACAACCCCGAAGAGGAAACCTCCTCGGTTTGGGCTATTCCGCTTTCGCTCGCCGCTACTTACGGAATCGATTTTTCTTTCTTTTCCACCAGGTACTAAGATGTTTCAATTCCCTGGGTTGGCCACATGCACCTATGTATTCAGTGCATGTCAATTCGAGAATCTCGGGATCATCACTTGTTTATCAGCTTCCCCAAGCTTTTCGCAGATTTCCACGCTCTTCATCGCCTCTCGATACCAAGACATCCCCCGTGCGCCCTTAGTAACTTGACCATCGGAATCTTGAACTCTCAGTTCGCGTCTCGGAGAGACGCTACTACGTGAATCGCGATTCCAATGCGTATTGCATTTCTCAAGGTGGATGATTTAACCACCAAGCCGTGCAATACTTCTCGCTTCTCTTTGTATGCGCTCGTTTGAATCAGTATTAGGAATTCTTTCAAAAAGAATTCACAAACCGACTTCAAACAAAATTGTGTCATCGGTACTCCGCCGTTCGGAAAGGAACAGCTTCACCCGATGACCAAAGATGCCATCTACCAATCCAACCAAATTGTCAAAGATCAATTTTCCCTAAGATTTGGATCGCTGTTGAAGCGATTTATTCCAAATCTGGGGGAGACACATCTTACGGATCGCGTTGCTCGGCGTCAACCGCAAAGCTACGATTTTCAAATGTTTCCCGTGGCGGACGGCTGCGGCTTGCGTCGTAGTCATCAACTAAGGGAGCGAGAATCATCCAGATTTCCGGCTACTCCGCAATGGCTTTTGAAAAGATTTCTTCATGTTAGCGTAAGTCTAGGCTGTCGAAAGCTTTACGGATGAAGCCGATTTCGGCCTACAAGGGTACTTGCAGGCCGCAGTCGCGTTCCGCACCATCGAGACTGACTTCTTCGGCTGTCGACTCGCGAATCCTTTACCAAAAGCTAAATCTGGTGAACCGATGTCACAGACCGTGCTGGCGGAACGGCATGTGCGGATTGCTGATGATTCTGGCAGCGGAAGGGCGCGAGCTGTCCGGTGAATCGCAAGAAAATTCAACCGTCTGGATTGTCCAGCAGGGCGTGCAGTCGCTCCGCGAACGGAGCCGGAAATCGAGCCGGCCACGTTCCGTCGACTAGCCCAACTCCGATTAAGTCGAGCAAATGAACTCGATCTTTTAATCGATAGGCCAGCAGTTTCATCTGCACCAATTCTTGCAGGTCTAAAATACGCTTCCCATCAATAGTCTGGAATTGTTCCGTTCGAGGCGCCTTGGTGTTTTCTCCAACTTTGATCGTTTCTTCCGCCCAAATGATGTGAAGTCCTTGGCTAGGCTTTCCGTCTGTGCCGTCTAGGAAGGTGTCGATGCCATAGATCTTTTCGTAATGAAATCCGACTGATTTCAATGCGTCGATCGCTTGGTTGAATTCCTCGCGCTTGAGCAGTAAGTCCACGTCTTGGGTATTTCGAACTGCCCCATCGTCTTTGGTCGCTACCCACGCGGCAACGGCATTGCCGCCGACGACCGCGTAGGAAACGTTGGACTTTTCAAGAGCTCCACAAGCCCGCTCCATTCTCTCACGTACTTTCTCCACGGCAGAAAACATCCTGTCGAAAACGTAGGGCCCTTGTTCACGGACCAGCTCATTCAATTGCTCAGGCGTCATCGGGTATTTCACTTTACGTATTCCGCAATCGCATCGAAGTCGCCTTCGTGCACTTCGCATGCATTCTAACCAAGCAAAAACGCCGCTGCAGGATTCGCCGTCGGAATTCATCGAGATTTTACGATTGCGAAATTGTGACAGCCTCTTATCCCGAATTGAAAAACGATCTCGACGAGGCTCAACTGGGCCAGCCGGTATGGCGTTTGGCGATGCTCTTGCCCGGGGGGAGGTAGTTCTTGTTTCTGGTTGCTAAACGCGGCTACCACCGAGGCGAGCTGGGTGGCGTCTGGAGTCTACGGATTATTTGGTAAGTTGTTGTTGAGCTACACAATCGATCGGCGACATTGAGCCCTCCTTTCCAATGGGCAGCTTAGATGCGATAAAATGAGCGTCGGTGGTGTTCATCAAAACGTGTCGAACCGTTCGACCAGTCCTGCTCGTTGTTAGTATTGGAACGTTTGTGGAATCTGGGGAATTGCTTCCTTTTGGAGACCGATTGGCCGAAGCGGTTCGGACGAAACGGTCTCCAATCTGCGTTGGATTGGATCCACGCGCGGTATCGCTTCCGGCTGGATTCTTGGCTTCGCCGAGCTCATCGAACCAAGAACTCGCAGAGGCTTATCGCAAGTTTTGTTTCGAGATCATCGATGTAGTGGCTACGATAGTCGGCGTGGTCAAACCGCAGGTCGCATTTTTTGAGCAGCTTGGACCGTACGGGATGGTGGCGCTTGGCGAAGTCATGGCGTATGCGGTCCGGAAAGATCTACTGGTCATCGCCGACGCGAAACGCAATGATATCGGCACGACAGCCGAAGCATACGCGGCAGCGTTTCTTGGACGAGGTGACTTAAGCGCCTGGGGGGCCGATTCGTTGACGGTCAGTCCATACCTGGGCGACGATTCGCTTCAGCCCTTTGTCGATCGATGCAAGCGGACATCGAGTGGGATCTTTGTCTTAGTCAAAACGTCAAATCCGGGAAGCGGCTTCATTCAAGATCTTTCGATCGATCAGAGGACGATCTCGCAACGTGTTGCGGATTGGGTGCAAGCGGAATCGCGCATTACAGACGGCTCGTCGGGCTACGGACCGATCGGAGCGGTCGTCGGAGCGACCTATCCGAACGAATTGGATGAGTTACGAGCTCGAATGCCGAACGCTTGGTTGTTGATCCCTGGCTATGGCGCTCAAGGTGGCGGCGCAAAAGATGTTGCAGCGGCGTTTGATCGTGAAGGACTAGGTGCCATCATCAACAACTCGCGCGGAATCATTTTCGCTCATCAATCGCCGCGATTTCAACACCTATCCAATTGGCAAGCGGCCGTCGAAGCAGCAACGATCGAGATGAATGAAGCTTTGCGATCTGAGACACCGGTCAAGTGCCTTTAGCTTCGGGAACGAGATTCGAGCTGGACAGCGCCACTTTGTAGGTCAGGCTTTCGAGCCTGACAGTCCCCCGAGTGTTCGAATTTCATTCAAAAAACAATCAGGAGTCAGGCAAGAATGTCTGACCTACGACGTTCGCCTATTCGTGTAATCGAAAACTAAGAGAGTGGGTTTCGTGTAAACTTGTGTCGAATGACGTCTGTTTTTCCGAATGTCAATTCACTGATGCATCCGTAAGGAGTCCACTGTGCTGCCGCGTACGCTTGAACCCGAAATTATGGACTCGACTGACGAGGCCAACGAATATGATGCGATGGATCATCAGACGGTCAATGAAGCCTTCGCCAACGATTTTTTAGCGGTCGGCAACGTCGGCAAGGATTGTCTGGATCTCGGGACGGGAACCGCGCTCATTCCGATCGAGATTTGCCAACGCAACGATGATATTCGGATCATGGCGATGGACGCTTCGATGGCCATGCTCGAACTAGCACGTTATCGTTTGGAGTTGGCCAACATGACCGATCGGATCCAGTTGTACTACGGCAATGTCAACGCTATGCCGTTTGAAGCGAGCTATTTTGATGCCGTTGTTTCGAACACGCTGCTCCATCATCTTG
>JANLUJ010000031.1:0-5580 GCA_031363425.1 Pirellula sp. | reverse complement strand
CTCGGATTGGAGCATCGTCTGACGTTGATAACTATTGCCAATCTAGGTATTGCATACATACAGGTTGACCGTGTCAAGGAAGCGATTTTACTTTTAGAAGAAGCGTACCCGGTTAGTCGCAAAATCCGGGGCGCAGACTCCATTGCCGATCAACTTCTTTACGCTTACTCAAAAGCTGACAAGTCGGATGAGATTGCAAAGCTCATCCCCGAACTTTTGGCATCAGCCCGCACTGAATTGCCAAAGGATGGTAAACAGATTGCTAGTGTGTTATCAAGCTGTGGTCGTGGCTTTCTCGCCTTAAAAGCGTGGACGGATGCAGAACCGCTGTTGCGAGAATGCCTGTCAATCCGTGAAAAGTTAGAGGCTGACGATTGGCGTACTTTCAATACTTTCTCGATGCTCGGTGGCAGTTTGCTCGGCCAAGAGAAGTTTGCCGAGGCAGAACCGCTGCTTGCGGTGGGTTACGAAGGAATGAGACTCCGTGAAGACAAGATCCCGAGTTACGCTCGAATACGCCTCACCGAATCTATAGAACGCTTGGTCGAACTCTATACCGCCTGGCAAAAACCCGAACAAGCGGAAGAATGGCGTACGAGTCTCGACCAACAGCCTCGGTAACTCAAAAATGAATTCTCATAGATTGCCCCCACTACTCAAAATGCGGTCGTTAAATCGGTAAACATCCAGTTACGCCTTGATCTAAAATCCTTGTTCATCGGGCGGGTAGACCACCAAAAATTGGTCGACAGAGTCAAGAAGTCGATAAACGATTTGAGCGGCTTCCCCCCGTCGTTTAGTGACAGTCTATGGGTGGCCTAATGAAAGTGTGTTTCCCATGTGGTCGAGTCAAGTCGAACATATCCGCTAAAGGAGCGGGTGCGATTTGAGTTTTCTTTTCTTTTCGAAGAAATCTCGTCCGAACCGTTGGGTATTTGGCGTTTCGATTTCGCATTGTTCTTGGAGGAGAAACAGTTCGCAGTATCTGCGAGGTTAATCTGCTCACGGTTTATTACGTCCTGCCGCGCATCGTCTGCTCGCTGCGAAACGACGTTTTATTTTGCGCAGACTACCATGAGCAAATACTATGCAAGTTACAACGTCAATCTGGTCCCGATCCTTCAATCGAATGTTCGGCAAATCGTCCTCAGCGGGAACACCCAGCAAGGCCAGTCGCCGTTCCAGGACGCGCCGGCTTGTACTCGAATCGCTCGAACGACGGGAGGTTTTCAGCACTGACCTAATCTCGGCGCAAAGCCTTGGGAACGCAACAGGTAGTAGCGGTGGCAATGATATTGCCGTCGACACTGCGGGCAATAGCTACATGACAGGTTACTTTTCTGGTGTAGTTGACTTCGATCCATCCGCGACAAGGATTGGTGATACTGATATTCTGACTGCTCGAGGAACCAGAGATGCATTTGTTGCCAAATTCGATTCCAACAATTCGCTCATATGGGCAACAAGAATGGGTGGAGATTCCACCAATGCAGGCAACTCGGACGTTGGCCGAAAAATTGCTATCGATGGTAGCGGAAATGTATATGTTTCGGGTGAGTTTTACGGTCCGTCGGATTTCGGTGCGATAGTACTTTCGACCGCAGGAGACAGGGACGGATTTGTCGCGAAACTCAATTCAGCAGGAACGTTCCAATGGGCGAATCGCTTGGGTACTACGGCGGATGATTCTGCGGGCGGCATAAGTGTTGACACAACCGGAAACGTATACGCAGTTGTGTCGAGATGGCATGATGCAGACGACATACTGAAATTCAATTCAGGGGGTTCAATGGTTTGGTCTAAATCGGTTGGCGCAAATGGAAGTTTTAACTCTAGTCCTGATTTGGAAGTGGACGCATCCGGTAATGTATTCGTATCCGGATCGTTCAGTGGTACCGTGGATTTCGATCCCAGTTCCAAGACCAAATACGTTTCCAGCGGAGTCAATGCAGGTCTCAATGAGGCTGGTTTTGTACTCAAGCTGGACACAAACGGCAAGTTCGGTTGGGTAAGTCCATTCGTGGGTCAGTATATCGGCACAACCAAAGGATATTCTTACGCCCAAAGTTTGGCGATGGATAGTAGCGGAGACGTCCTGGTGGCAGGCGGCTACAGCGATTCGGTCGACTTCAATCCCGGTAGTGGGATTACCACGCTGCCGACCATTGGTGGAGCGTTCATTGTCGAGCTGAACAACTCGGGGGGACTCGTATGGGCTCGTGCGTTGGAAAGAGCCAGCAGCGGCAGCTTACTTAACGTGTTGGGTATCGCCACCGATGCAGCAAACAATATTTACGCCACAGGATATTTCAAAGGAACAGTCGACTTGGACCCGAGCGCTGCCGTTTCCTCTCAGACGAGCGCCGGTGGCACCGACGTATTCGTGGTTAAGCTCACGGCTTCGGGCATCTTCGGTTGGGCAGAATCATTTGGAGGGACAGGAGACGACGGTGGTTACGGAATCGCCGTGGATTCAACCGGCGACGTTTATTTGGCCGGATCCTACCAAGGGACAGTCGATTTCGACCCAACGACGGGAACGTATAACTTGACCAACCCAGGAACGTACAAAAATGCATTTCGCTTTCGGTTGCGTCATACGTAGGGTTTAGATTTTATGTGAAGTTTTAATAACTTTCACTCAACTCAAACTGTTTGCTTCGAAAGAATCCGAAGCCAGCAGGATTCGGCTAGCTTCGCGTCCACAGTAGGGGGCTGTCGGTTTTCGGCAGCATCTGGCGGGAATCCGACAAGCTGGTTAACAAGGCGACCCTCAGTGAAGTTTTATCGGAACAGTTCTTGGAAACCAAACCGATAAAACCCGTAATAGAAGTTGGACAGCACATTACTGTGGATATTGGAATCCGACTGGCAAGCGACGACTGGTTGAAGAGGAGCTATCGAAGTTCCGGATTCTAACAGCATTCCCTCAACACGGATCGACTGGATTACTGCGTAAGATTCCTGGCCAACTGTGGACGGAGAATCGGTCTGAGCAGACGGATTCGGCTAGCTTCATGTCCACATCGGGGGATTAGCCCACCATTCCAATTCTCTTTCCGTGGGCTAAATTGCTGTTTCTTTATCTATTCGTTATGCCTTTATCGCTATTGCCCAATACATGCAAATGCCAGCATCCCATGTTGCTCTGCGCTTGAGTTATGTCTTCCTTTGTTTAGGTCCGTTTATTGCGATAGCTTTCGCGGCAATCCGTGCATTGCGAATCCCAGGTGTGTTCGAATTGATTGGAGTAGTAAACTTTGCCATGTTTGCGATCGCAACCTGGATTCTCGCTTGGCGGGGGACCAAGTCGGAACTTCCTGAAATGCAATTGGCCGCCATTGCCGGGACGATTCTTGTCCTTCCGTTTTCACTCATCGCGCTTCTTTGGGTGGGAATTGGTCCGCCATGGTTTGCAAGTCCATCTGAAAACAGAATGCGTTACGTTGTACTTGTCGTGATGGCCGCAGCGGTAGTCTGTGGTTGTGTCGCGTTGAAAGAAGCCATAGGCGTCGTTGGCGAGCGATTCTATTCAACGCTGGGCTTCGCGGGAATGGTCCTAGCTGGTCCGTTCTATTTGGTCGGAGAGGCAATTATGCTCGCAGCCTACTCAACGACTGTCCGCACAGGGCAAGTACCTGAAGTTTTCGTTTCACTTAGCGAACTGCAGGATATTTTGCTTTTCTTCGGTGGCGTTCTGACCTACGCTGCCACGGTAGCCTTCGCGGTTTCGCTGTGCCAGGTTGGGTGGCTCGGACGCGGGACATGTCGCACGTTTGTCGGCCTTAGCATCGTTGCGTTGCTGAGCCTCGTTTCCAGAGGTCTGCAGTTTCCAGACCCGGCGGCACCGTCTACGCCTTGGTACACATTGCCGGGGTTTATTGCAGGCATCCCCGCTGTGCCATTCATCATTCCTTACCTCTTAGGTGTCATTTCACTTCGACACAGCAATCGAATGTAAGTCGAGGGCGAGACAGCTCACGCGTATGGCAGCACAAGAAACCTGGCCAATTGTGAACAGCGCATCGGCCAGAGATGACGGATTCAGCTGGTTGCTTGTCCACATTGGGATGCTATCGGTTTTCGGCTGCGACTGGCAGGATGGAAACAGTCTGGTTAACAGAGGTTGGATAGCGCATGCGTGTGGACATTGGAGGATGTGGGGGAGGATTAGGAAATGACAACAAATTGAAAGGCCTCAGGCAAGTTGGAAACGAGGTTGTTACAATTGCGATGGTCCAGTATCGCAGTGTGGACGTGCTCGCAAGAAGTGGCTGCTGGAACATGGATGTATGCTTAGCAAGTCTGAGTCGTCTTGACACGCGGCAGTGCTCGCTCAACAGCCGAAGAGCGGATATAATTTATTGTCAGCGCATTTCAATCCAAAGGAATCGAAGCGTAATGACTCGAACGATACAACTTGCTGCGTCCCTTCCCGCGACTCCAGAGCGGCTATTCGACATGTATCTTAATCCGGCGGAGCACGCTGCTTTCACGGGATTTCCTGTGACGATTTCCGCTGAACCAGGCTCGGTATTCAGTTCGTTCGATGGAGTACTCACCGGCAAGATACTTCAGGTTGTTCCCAAACGACTTATTGTGCAGTCTTGGCGTTCGCCATTTTGGACTGAGAGCGATATTGATTCAACGCTGATCCTTACATTCCAGCCTGAAAAAGAAGGGGGGCGTGTCGAGCTGACACAGGTTAATGTCATTGAAATCGATTTTGCTGGTGTAAGCCATGGATGGGAAAAGTATTACTGGACTCCGTGGCGAGCTTTTCTTTCGCAAACAAAACGGGACTCGTAGTTGAGATTAATGGGCAGAAAGCAGCTTACATGTCTCTCAATCCGGTTAACAGAATTGGGACAGCACATTCCTGTGGATATTGGAATCGGCTAGCTTCATGTCCACATTGAGGAACTATCGGTTTTCGACTGCAAAAGGCTGGAAAGTGACATGCCGGTTAACAGAAGTAGGATGGCACATGCCTGTGGATATCGGAAGCTGGTGGGAAGAGGCGACTCGCGGCGTAAGATTCCTGGCAAACTGTGGAATGGGAATCGGTCTGAGCACACGGATTCGGCTGGCTTCATTTCCACAGAAATGTTTTCGGAGTGAGGAAGCGATCTAGCGGCCTTTCGGCGGCAGTTAGAATTGGACTTTATAGAAGCCATCAAGGCCGATGGTTGGCGGTCAAAAAAAGTGGCCCCTGCGATGTGTCTAGCATCCAGGGACCTTGGTTCTAACTTAGCAACAAATCAGAACGATGAATATCATATTCGAACTCCTGCATTGGCAGAACCGGCACCATCGATACTTCGTTGGCGGAATAACAGAAGTTGGTCAGCACATACCTGTGGATATTGGAATCCGACTGGCAAGCGACGAGTGGCTAAAGTGGAATTATCGAAGCGTCGAATTCTACTGGCCTATCACTCTCAACCAGGATCGGATGGATTCGTCTCCACAGCGGGTGTGCTGTGCAAGGAGGCGAACCGCTGGGGAACGCGACATGCATGTTAACAGGGGGAAAGGCGACCATCCATGAGCGGTTGCTTAGGCCGCTGACTACGGAGA
>JANLUJ010000014.1:0-6852 GCA_031363425.1 Pirellula sp. | reverse complement strand
TACTGGATGTGCATCCGGCCCAATTTGAGTGGTCGATTGCTCGTCAAATACATCTCCACCTTCGTTCCGATGAGCCCGGAGAAGCCCGCATCGGGTATTTTGCCTTCGTAAATCGCTTGTCGGGTATAGGTTAAAGGGGTAATCCTAACGATGGCTTCAAGAATTCGTGGTGTCAACTGAACATTAAGTTCGCCTGTTTCAGATCGTGCTCTTCCCGAGCGGGCATAGAACTGCATCGGCTCTTTGACCTCCGTCAACAATGCTTGCCACTTCGCCTCTCCACGCGGTAGCATCGGTAGCACTCGTTCCTTTTTGTCCTTCGATACGGTCACAAGTTCCAACCGCTCTGAAGCCCTGCGGGAAACAGTTGCCATGATCTTCACGTCATCACCGTACCGAAGGTTGTGTTTGGTTTTGTCTAATGCGATAACCAATCCAGTAAAGGCTGGCGTTTCGCTGGCCGGAAATGCAAATCGCTTGAATTGGTTCCAGGCCAGAGAGGGGGAGGAAATCGTAAATAGGGCCAGTACTGAAAGCACTCCAACGTTCGCGTAGGCTGGTCGTTTGACCGCATGGAGCGGCAGGACTGCCGAGGGGCGGATATTCGAAAGACATTGAACGGATTGGCGAATGGCATGCATCGCAAATCTCGATGAAATTGGTGACTCATATCTGTCTAGCGTTCGAAGCAAATCCCACCCGGTCGTGATCTGACCTCCGGTCGCTTGCGACTCATCAATTCGCATTGCCAATTGCCCGGAAGTGGTATTTCGAAGCGATTGAAAGCAACATCCTCCGATGGCTGCTAGAACGAATAACGCACTCCCACGGCCAACCTGCCATCGAACGCTTTCAGGCAGTTCGGACCAATAGTCGACGGCCATTGCCATCAACATGAATCCAATCCATACGGCAAAACCGAACAACACAAAGCGAACCACGGCCAATAGATTGGACCGAATTACAAATCGGTTGAGTCGATGCAATAGCTCATCCATCTCAACTTCATTTGGCGACGCGATGTTGGATGCAGACACAAACCGGCTCCATAATTGTTGACTCTGTGTAGCTCGGCTCTCCGAGCCGAGAAAAAAACGGCACGGAGTGCCGTTCTACACTGAGCTAGGACGCGGGAGTAATGATTTTGATGGCGAAATTGGACTATGGAGCGAGCGAAGTAATCGCTTTCTTCGCCGTGGCGACACACTGCCTAATGTCTTCGATTGGATTATTCTCGTTTTCCTCATATTCAAGCGAGAGTGCCCCGTCTGTTGGGAATTTGGCTTGAACCATCGCGTCGAATACAGCCTCGCACTGCAAATGTCCCTGTCCCAACAGAACTCCTTTTGCCTTGCCCTCCATGGTCGCAAAGTCCTTTAGATGAACCCCGTAAAGTCGCCCAGTAAGTGAGCGAATGACTTCAACTGGCTTTTCGCCAGAACGGATATAGTGGCCCAAGTCAGCACAGGCACCAATGCGTTCATCGCGTCCCTCAATCGCCTTAAGTACGTCGGCAACTTTATTGAAACGACGATCCGTTGGGCCATGATTGTGGATCGCAATCCGGATATTGAACTCTTTGACTAGGTCGTTCAAGTTGTCCATCGACTCAGCGGACGGTCCAGCGGTAATGGTGGTGAGTCCAACTTTTTTCGCAAATTCGAAAATACGTCGATTGGCTGCGAAGTCTCCGGAAAAACCGTTTACTCCATGGGCCGAAATGGTAAGTCCATTCGCCTTGACCTTGCCGACGACTTCCGCGATTTTTTCGTCGCTAGAATCGATCGCAAACATGCCGCTGTAGAATTCTACTTGTTCGAACCCCAAGTCTTTTGCGTGTTTGAGTGCATCGTCGAGTGAGAATTTTCGCAGTGAATAGAGTTGTAGTCCAAGTTTGAGATTGCTCACCTTGGCGATTTTGTCGAACGCATTTACAAGAGGAAAACCGCTGCACGCGAGGGCGCCGGCGAGAATTCCTCCGTTTCGTAAAACAGTTCGCCTGTTCAATTTGGGAGTAGACTCGAGTTTGGAGTCCAAAGATTTGTTCAAAGTTTGTGAAATCATCGGGAATTGTTCTCTTGGAAGGAGTTTTCGAATACCACTGGAAGGATTCTATTATTACACTCCTTGCGTCAGCTGTATGCTGTGTCAACACAATTTTCAATTTTCCTTTTGCCTTCTCAGGGCAGTTCATTCGTAGATTTGTATTTAGTATGGCCAGCAAAGATCTCGACATCGACCAATTAGCCCTTTACTTGCACATTACTCCGTCCGAGGTGAGCAAAATGGCCGTCCGTGGAAAAATTCCTGGGCGTAGAGTCAACAATGAATGGCGATTTTCGGAATCCGAGATCCATCACTGGCTTGAAGATCGAATTGGCTTGGGCAACGCCCAAGAACTCGAACGCGTCGAAAGAGTGCT
The DNA here is from genome assembly GCA_031363425.1 of Pirellula sp. Lineage (GTDB taxonomy): Bacteria > Planctomycetota > Planctomycetia > Pirellulales > Pirellulaceae > JBKCUI01. Next base: position 4,430 of record JANLUJ010000014.1, on the reverse strand, counting down.
GGAACGAAACATTGATGTTACGTCGGACGAACGAGCGATGCTGTCAGACTTCCTTTCACCGCTTGCAGTCGCAGTTCCGTTGGATGCAAGAACTCGAGGTTCCGTCATTCGGGAGATGTGTTCACTGGCATCACAGACCGGTCTGCTTTGGGATCCGACCACCATGGCTGAAGCTGTGGCTGCTCGCGAAGCGCTTCACCCGACAGCGCTGGAAAATGGTGTGGCCCTGCTTCACCCAAGGAGACCACAGTCCTCGATATTGTCAGAGCCCTTGGTCGCACTTGGTATATCGACGCAGCCAATTCCGTTTGGCAATGTGTCTGGACACATGACAGACGTATTCTTCCTAATCTGTTCCACTGACGATTGTGTCCATCTGCGAATCCTGGCTAGATTAGCGAGACTGGTTACCGACGAGGTCTTTTTGACCATGCTTCGTTCCGTTTCATCTGCAGCGGAGGCGATTGAGGTTATTCGAACTGCGGAACTGGAACTTATCGAGACTACGGTAAGTGAATGAGCGAATCGATTTCCATTGGTTGGCTTGGCCCCACCAATGATCATTGGAGTTGGATCTTAGGCCATTTTCGCGATTCCAATGTTTTGTCGACGCAAAATGTTGACGACTGGTTAGCCTCTCCAAGAGGAGAAGCCTTGTTCATTGCCATAGAGTCCCGATTTGACCCAGTGCTTGAATTGGTACGGCGACTCGAAAAAAGCCTCGCAACGATTGACGACAAAACAAAAGTCATGCCCTGGTGCGCTTTGTTGGGGGGCGATTGGGCTGGCCATCGACGGACCTTCCCGCTGCCAGAATCCTTTCCAAGCTTTTATTGGTATGAACTCTACGATCGAATTTTTCCGTGGCTAGTCAATCAGAAGCAAACGAAACATACACTATCATTAGTCAGTCCGAGTAACGCCTCAAGCAATCGGCGAGTCAGTCCACGAACCCAGCGTTTAATCGAAATGGGCTTAGCTATCGAAAGAAGGCTACGTAGTTCAACGTCCGCTACCATTCAACTTGCTTTGATTGTTGCCGAAACAGCGTCCACGCGACAACTTTGGATCGAGACTCTTTCGCAACATGCTATCCAATGCGTAGCGACCACCGGCGATCAACTCGAATTGTGGACGACACCAGATTTGGTCATCGTCGATATCGAATTCGAACCCTTGGCCATCCGCGAACTCCAATTGTCCGACGCGGATGGTGGCAATAGAGGAAGACTTATCCGAAAATTGGCAAGCCAGTTTCCGGCGGCGATTATCCTCGTGACAGATGCCTTTCCAAGGTGGGAAAATTGGCGAGCTCTGATAGAATTTGGGGCAGACGTCATTGTCGCCAAGCCTTTTCAGTTCACGGGCATCTTAGACACGTTGAAAACCAGTGCGATCGCGATTCCCGACGATCCCGCTTAGGCGAGCGGCAGGCTGAAAAGTACCAGTAGCACGACGCGCGAGCTAGTGAATTGGAAGCTGGAATCACTAGCTTGCGCGTCGTGCTAGGTAGGGTTAAACCTGCCGGTCGCCTTAGCGAATATGCTTTGGAATCGCAGCAAGGCTGCAATGCGATCAACGTTGAGGTACAATACATGGAAGCCAATCTCACTTCGCACACCATCTTGCCCGCATGAATCCATTGCCGCCAAACCACTGTTCGCTCTCGCGCCGACAAGTACTATCCGGTTTTGGCGTAGGATTCGGTTCGATCGCGCTTCGAGGCATGTTGAGCGATTCTTCGCAATGTGGCGAAATCGACCAAGTGAATCCGTTGGCACCCAAGCTGCCGCATTTTGCAGCGAAGGCGAAACGAGTCATCCATATTTTTGCAAATGGGGGTCCTTCGCACCTCGACACGTTTGACAACAAACCTTCGTTGACAAAGTATGCGGGCCAACCCATTCCTGGTGAAACTCCCAGAACCGAAAGGCCAACAGGTGCTCTTTATCCCACGCCCTTTCGATTTGATCGATATGGCCAATCCGGCTTAGAGATTAGCGAATTGTTTTCTAAGACAGCTCAGCACGCAGATGATCTTTGTATCATTCGTTCCATGCATGCGAACGTCCCCAATCACGAACCGTCCCTGCTGTTAATGAACACGGGTGAGGCTCGGTTGGTACGGCCAAGTATGGGATCCTGGCTAACCTATGGACTAGGAACGGAGAATCAAAACCTGCCTGCATTTATCGCCATGTGCCCTGGCGGCTACCCTATTCAAGAATCACAAAATTGGCAATCCGGATTTCTGCCAGGGATTTTTCAGGGGACCTATATCGATACCAAACACAAAACCATCGACAAGCTCATTGAGCATGTAGTCAACAAGCGATTGAGTCGCGAACAGCAGCGGACTCAACTGGACTTCATCCAATCGATGAACGCGGAGCACCGCAGTTCGCGAATCGGCGATCCATTATTGGATGCTCGCATTCAATCCTTTGAACTTGCTTACCGTATGCAAGGAGAAGCCGCAGAAATCTTCGACGTTAACCAAGAGCCTCAACATGTTCTGAACATGTATGGGCCAGGCGTACAAGCTCGGCAGCTTCTGATCGCCAGGCGTTTATTGGAACACGGTGTTCGCTACATCCAAGTTTGGCATGGCCAAGGGCAACCCTGGGATAGTCACGATCATATTGAGCGAGAGCATCGAAAGCTTGCTGGCGAATCGGATCAAGGTATCGCAGCCCTGCTTACCGACTTGAAACAGCGTGGGATGCTCAATGATACGCTTGTCATGTGGGGTGGTGAATTTGGGCGAACGCCGACCGTGGAGTTGCCAAAAGAGGGTGCGAACAAGGGTACGATGACCGGCCGAGATCATAACCACTACGGCTTTACAATGTGGCTAGCTGGTGGGGGCGTCAAAGGTGGATACGTGCATGGGGCTACCGATGAATTCGGATTCAAGGCGGTCGAAAACAGAATGCATGTCCATGACTTGCATGCGACAATCCTTCATCTCATGGGATTCGATCACGAACGCTTGACGTATCGTTGGGCGGGGCGAGACTTTCGATTGACCGACGTTCACGGAAAAGTAGTCCACGACATCATGGCGTAAGTGGGTAGCCGACATGCCCGAACACTTCACCAGCAAGCTAAACTCGATTTCGCCTAAGAGACGTTTGAATCACGGACCTCATGCTGTCCTTGCGAGGCAATCGATCCGCTCCGATAAAGTCAACGATCTTCTCGATCCATGGTTCCGGGTCGCTAAGCAAATCGACATATTCGACGACAAGAACATCGGCCCTTGGATGGTGTTCAAGCCATTCGATTGCGCTCAATCGATGCGTTTCAAGCTCATAAGTTAGTTGCTCACCATTCAGTACAGCCCCTGCAGTATTCAGCCGATCGATCATTTTGGCTTGACTCGCAACGACCTCTTCGACCGGTCGATTCATGAAGATAACTTTGTAGCGATGTTGGTACGGCAATTGATTCAAAAGTGGTGACACCACCTTGATCGCGAATCCTTCGAGTCCTTCCTCGTCAAAAATCTCTGGCTTGCTTCCTATTTTTTTGACGTCTTCCCATTCCAGATACCCTCGCGGATTGTCCACGTCAGGTGCCCGCGTCCCGTCCGTTTTGGCTGGCAGACCGCCGGCGTCCAACATCTGCATCATGACGGAAGTGCCAGATCTAGGAAGTCCTGAGACGATAGTAAACTGCTTGCCTGACTGCACGTATTTGGAATTGCCGATTGGCCGCTTCTTTGCAAGTATGTTGATGCGCTCCTGTTCGCTCGGAAATATTGGAAGCTCGATTGGATTTGCCTTTAAATCGTTTTGGCGCTCTACGTTCGACATAGTCGCTTTGCTTCGGCTGATAGACTGTTGAAGCGCGTTAAATTTGTGCAGTTCCGCTTTCTCTTTGTCAGGCAACATGGACGCGTAAATGTACCGAAGCCAGCGATGTGCTTTGGGCATAAATGGATTGAACTTGAGCGCTGTTTCAAAGGCAACGCTCGCTGATTTAGGATCACCGCCTCGTATTAATGCGACGCCTAGATTGAAATGAGCCAGTGGAAGCCTATAGAGCAGTGATACCGCGGCCAACGCTGCATCAGCTGCCTCCTGATTCTCGCCCTTTCGAAGAAGGACCGTTGAGAGCCCTTGTAGTGCTTCGGCATGATCGGGGTGAATCGATAAGATTCGTCTAAAAACGCGTTCCGCATGGATGAACTTTTGCAGATTGAGGAAGCACATGCCTACGTGCATGAGGACTCCAGGCCCCAAATACGGCTGCTGCTCGATTGCGCACAATTCCAAATAACTAGCTTGCCTATCGCCTTGCGCCGCCTTGATCTCGGCTAGGATTAGGCGAACGGTTGGATCCACAGTGGTGGCCAGATCGAATGCGCGCGAGAGAACTATTTCGGCGTCATCAAGTCGATTTGCAGAAGCAAGTGTTCGGGCTAG
>JANLUJ010000013.1:0-7238 GCA_031363425.1 Pirellula sp. | reverse complement strand
GGACTACACGTCCAAGGTCTCGGCAGTGGGATACACGATCGCCGATCATCCGCGACTGCTCACGGGAACGCTGCGAGATGTTTTCGAGGCACTGCGAAAGCAGGTGCTCGCTCTCGACCCCTGTGTGACGGAGGAGTTTCTGAAGCAGTACGTGGCCTACAAGGCGGAGACCAACTTCGTGGATGTGTACTCGCAATCCAGTCGCCTGCGGCTGACCATCAACATGCAGTTCCACGAAATGGATGACCCGAAAGGCTTCTGCAAAGACATAAGCGGCAGACGGCTCAACGGCGACGTGGAAGTCGGCCTCTCATCGTTGGACGAGATGCCCTACGTCATGGGGTTGGTTCGTCAGTCATATGAGAAGCAAATGGGGTCGGGGAGTGATACGTGATTGCCAATCCGCCGTTCGGTACGAAGGGGGCGAATCAGGCTCCCACGCGCGACGACTTCACCATCGAGACCAGCAACAAGCAGCTCCACTTCGTGCAACACGTCGTCAACGCGCTGAAGCCGGGTGGGCGAGCCGCGATGGTGTTGCCGGACAACTGTCTGTTCGAGGGCAAGGCGGGAGAGGTCTTTGAGATTCTGATGCAGGACTGCAATCTCCATACCGTCCTGCGACTTCCAAGAGGCACGTTCACGCCGTACAGCCAGGGAGTGAAGGCTAATGTCATTTTCTTCCAGAAGGGGCTGCCGACCGAGCAAGTGTGGATTTTCGACGCGCGGAGCAACGTCCCCGGCATCACGAAGAAGGACCGGCCACTGAGTGCACATCATTTCGCCGAATTTGAAAAGTGCTATGGCTCCGACCCGAACGGCCAGAGCAAGCCGAAGCGCAAAGACCTTGGTGAGACCGGCCGTTTTCGTAGGTTTCATGCGACCGAGATTGCCGAGCGGTCATACAAGCTCGACATCACCTGGCTAAAGGACGAGTCGCTGGAATCGAGCGACGACATACCTGACCCGCAAGACCTCGCCACCGAAGCTATCACGGAACTGGAAGCGATCGTTGGCGATCTGCGCGAAATCGTCGCCCTTATTGAGCAGGAAGAGGGAGTAGATGTATGAGCGTCCGGTCAAAACCCAACCGGGAGAGAGAGGCTCCCACCGACACGGCGCACGATAAAATCATTTTACCGGAAGGATGGGTATGGGCGAGCCTAACGGACGTGACCGTTCCCGTATCGAACATTCGGCCGGTAGATGAACCCGCCCGCGAATTCAACTACGTCGACATCTCGTCGATTTGCAACGAAACATTTCGCATCACGGACACGAAGTCTCTCAAAGGTGCGGATGCACCTTCAAGGGCACGCAGACCAGTCCAGCCGAACGACACTCTGTTCTCGAACGTCCGAACGTACCTTCGCAACATCGCGCTCGTTGACGACGCGACGAAAGCCGATGTCTGTTCGACCGGCTTCACGGTTCTACGACCAGACACGACCGTCGATCCTCGCTACCTGTTTCGATACACACTCTCCGACGCATTCATCGACGTTGTCAGCCCGCAGCAAACCGGCACGCATTACCCAGCGACGTCAGACCGTGCGGTACTCGCGCAACATATCCCGTTGCCCCCATTGGCGGAGCAGCGGCGGATTGTGGGGAAGCTCGAATTGCTGTTGGGGAAAGTGTCGTCGAGCCAGCAACGTTTGTCGCGGGTTCCGGTCCTGCTGAAACGCTTCCGCCAATCCGTTCTCGCCGCCGCCTGCTCCGGCAAACTCACCGCCGACTGGCGAGAGGAGAACGACGATGAACCCTGGTACGAAACCACCCTTGGCGCAGTTATTATCGACAAGCCAAAGAATGGTTATTCTGCACGACCAGTTCGCTATGAAACCCCTTATCGAGTCTTGACTCTTACGGCCACTACCTCTGGCAAATTTGATCCAAGGCAATTCAAGTACTTCGACGAACCAATCGAGCCGGACTCCACGCTATGGCTTCAACCCAATGATATTCTGGTTCAACGTGGTAACACTGCGGAATACGTTGGTGTTCCCGCAATTTATGAAGGACCGCCAAACGCTTTCCTTTACCCTGACTTGATGATGCGGCTTCGTGTAGGAGCAGGCATCCTGCCAAAGTTCTTGCTGAATGTTCTGGCGTCCGAGCCAACTAGAAACTACTTGCGCGAGCGCGCGACTGGTACGGCCGGGAATATGCCAAAAATCAATCAGCCAATCTTGATGAGCGTTCCCATTAGTTTGCCAAATCTGTCCGAGCAACAAGAAATCGTGCGTCGAGTCGAAAAGCTGTTCGCGTTCGCGGACCAGATTGAGGCCCGGCTGAGGCAGGCGCAATCGCAAGTCGACCGCCTTACGCCGTCGCTACTGGCCAAAGCCTTCCGAGGCGAACTCGTCCCCACCGAACACACCCTTGCCACCGCCGAGGGACGCGACTACGAATCCGCTGCTCAGCTTCTTAATAGAATCCAGCTAAAGTCAACGACGTTGAAATCAAAAAAGAAAGTCTCTCGATCCAGTAGCGAGTGAGAATATCATTGTCACCACACTTAAGGAATTTAGACATGGCCAAAGGCAAAGCACTTGCAATCGCGAACAATGACATCGTTTATCTTTGGTGGACAATGCCGGCGAAAATCCCCAATTGCCTCGGATTCACGATTCATCGAATCGAAGCAGGAAAAGCAGACATCGCACTTTCTACATTTGTTGGGTTCGACCCAGCGACAGTTCCAGCTCAGCCATTCAAGAATCGCAACACTGACTTCCAGCCTATTCAGGCATTTCAATGGAAAGACGTGTTTGTCCCGGAAGAGACAGAAGTAAGTTATGAAATAATTCCGGTTTCTGGCACACCAGGAAAAAAGCTACAGCCAATCACCGCATCCAAGCTGGTGACAAACAAAATCGCCGCCACAGACACGTTCGGTAAGCATCGCGTTGTCTTTAACCGTGGAATTATTTCGACACAGGCCCTGTCTCGGAAGCTGAGGAAACAAGAGGGCAAGCTAACGGAGGACTCGCTCCGAAAAGTAATTTCGGAACCTGGCAATCCTATTCGCAATGGACTAGCAGGGGAATCACTTGCTGCATTACAAAGTCTGCTCCAAAGGGCCAAAAAAGATGGTGGGAAATGTTTTGCAGCATTGTATGAACTAACCGATCCCGAATTGATCGACACCCTGATTTCACACAAGAGCCTTGTTGAACTGATTCTTTCTAATGCCGATGGTTCGGAGATCGTCAGTGGAAAGCAGGTTAAAGTCTACGATAAGACGAACGCTAAGTCTCGGAAGCAAATGACCAAGGCGCTCGGCGGAAACTTTCACGACCGGCTTCTTGCCCAAGGAAATGCGATTGGTCACAACAAGTTTGTCGTATACGTCAACAAGTCGGGTAAAGCGAAGGCCGTATTGACCGGCAGTACCAACTGGACCGCAAGTGGAATGTGCGCTCAGAGTAACAACATCCTAATCCTTGAAGACGATACGGTAGCCTCGACCTACCTTGACTACTGGAATCGGCTCCTCGCAGACAACTCAGCGCAAGACAAGCCCTTTCGAACTAATAATGCGGTCGCAATTAAGGCCGTCAAGTTGCCGAGCAAACAAGGCTCAGTACAAATCTGGTTTTCGCCGAATACGCCGCAGAAAACCAAACCCAAAAATCCCGCGACGCCTCCCGATATGAACGAAGTATTCGACATTATCGATAACGCGAAACGTGGCGTGTTGTTTCTGGTCTTCAATCCCGGATCTCCTAGTATCCTAGAAAGAGTAAAGGAAGTTTCTGAGGACCGAGACAGCAAAGGAATACCGTTTTTTGTTCGCGGTGCAATTTCCGATGCCGTAGTTTCGAATCAGTTTGCAACTCGTGTTTTTCGCGACTCAGCTCTAAAGACACCTGACAGACTTATCACGGGAATAGCCGGTGTGAAGGATGCGTTTGCGGTTTGGGAGAAGGAACTCGCCAAGCTCGGACACGCCGTTATTCACGACAAAATTGTTGTCGTTGATCCGTTTGAAACCAATTGTGCTGTCATTACGGGCAGCCACAATCTAGGCTACAAGGCATCATATTCCAACGATGAAAATTTATGTATCATTCGCGGAAACCGTGACATCGCAGAAGCCTACACTGCACATATTCTGGACGTAGTCAATCACTACAATTGGCGTTATCGATTGCTCAAAGGAGGAACTGATGCGTTTGATGCGTTGAGACAAGACGACAAATGGCAAGACAAGTACCACAAAGATTCGTTTTTGGCGACTCGTGATCAGTTCTTCTTCCCTACGAAATGAATGAGTCCTGACATTGCCCCAGGTTGAATGAAGTTGGCGCAATCGTGCAATTCTTCGCCTCGCCGAAGGATCAACGCTACTAAGCCCGCATCAGCTTCTCGATCTGATCGCGCCGGTTCAGAATGTCCCTATTGGACCGCTCTGGTGCTGTTCAACGCCAATTACTCGCAGAGTAGCAACCCAGTCATTACCTTGCGTTTACACTTGTTTCAATTCCGTTCAGGCGGATTGACGCGGAGCACGGCATGATGACATAAGACGATCCCTTGCAATGCCGCACGAAAGGTCTCCTGGCAACCTTCCGGAATATCTGGCCCAGAACCATGTGCCTCAAACATTCCGGAAAGATGAGCTGACAAACTCAAAGCCGCAATGCGACTCCAGTTAGCCAGGTATCTAACCGAATTCAATAATTCTTCGTCTCGTTCCGAGTGGCGAGCCAGCAGATGCTCGCATCCCCGGTTCAATTCTGTGAATTCTCGACAAAATAGTTCTTCCCACGAAAGCGCTCTCGTGTCGATGCTTGTATTTGATTCTCTTGAAAGATGCTCGGAGCGGAAAGCGTCAACTTGCTCGACTAACCTTTCTGACAACTCCTTAAGCTGATAATTGGAACCGTGGGTTGCAATTGATATTTCGTTAAGAGTGGGGATATCCATCAGTCTAAAAAACTCGTCAAATAAGTGCATCCGAGTGGAGACCAAATGCCATAGATCTGCGGCCGCGCGGCGGTCCTTCCGTTTGTCTTCGCCTGTAGTCTGGGTCGACTGTGTTTGAACAATCCCGCGATCTTTGGAACCTTCTCTGAAGCGTTCAACAAGTTGTGCCGACAGAATCGCTCTCTCAAAAAAACTCCATAAGCAGGAAATGTCGCTTTCCTTGAGTGATTCGAAAGTAAGTCGATCGGCCAAATGCGAAAGGAAATCCGCGCGATTGTGCATCAATGCAATGCATTCAATCGCTTCTTCGCAAGATCGGCTGCCAAAGCGTACAAGCAATCGGTCGCAGCCCAACTCTACAGCCTTGACTTCTGCGAAAAACCACTTTGCACAGGAAATTGGAGATCCTGACAACGCTTCTTCAGGATCAAAACAGACCGATATCCCCCCATTTGAATTTGCTACTGCTCGCGACGGACCATCAAAGCTATTCGTTCTAAAGACATTTTCAATCGTTTTTTTGTCGATCGAATCAACGTCGACGCTACCATCCATGACACCGACGCAAAGTCCAAAGATCGTTCGAATTTCGGGGCTAAATTCCTTAATCTGGTTCATAGTATAAAGAAGCAATCGAAAGCGCGCCCAAAAAGTGCCGACAACGGACCAGAAGCTTTCAATAACAACTTTTTCTTTGTGTGGTGCCTCATTCCTTACCAGTTGCCCGACGTATCGCACCGGCATCGATTCAATTAGTGCACGAGTGTATGCAGCGGATACGACCGCGGCGTATTCCTGCCATTCATAATTTTTGTGGCTGTCGCAATAATCACATATTCCGCGCACACCCAAGTAACCAATGCCAGCATACCACGATGCGTCTGCGATTCCGGATGTTTCCATTTCCACTGCCCTCGCACCATGTTTGTCACGCAACGAGTCTCGCCGACGTGGATCCTTGAGCAATTCATTGGAGGATGCAATTACACCAGCGAATACGCGTGGATTTACACCTCTTCGTTGCGGGTCCTTCGGATGCTCAATTTCAGTTTCAGGAGCTCCGCTGCTGAAAAGCTGATCACGTGTCTGCGATGGCTTTCGCCATCCAAGACTTTTCATCGCTGCCTTAAGATGCGGCTCCCAAGGGAAGATGTTTGATAACGAATTTGCATCTAACAACCGAACCGCCTCGAGCAGTAATGCGTTTGGCGGCCTCGGTGAGCAATTTATCTCCTCCAACTCCTTCATGTCATATTGAATTACGCCCTTCCAGTTAGACACAACGATGTCGCCAAGTCGCACGTGCAATGCCGGAACAGTGTGGTGAGGAACACCACCAGCGATGCCCGTCATAATTACAGACTCAATTGTTGGGAAATGTTCCAACAATAATGTCGCTCTACTCGCAGCAATGTTGTTGCCCATTTCGGCGAGGCACAAAACTATCGAATGGCATCCACCATGAATCGACGGAATTGTACCCAGCAAGTATCGCCGACCCGCCCCAGGACCTGGTACGTTACGTTCATCGCAGTTCTCGAGCATGTGTCGCACGGCTGCAAATTCCTTGGGCAATGCCGTGATAATTCCGATTGCGGGACTGTTCATGGTTGGCCTTGTACTTAATTTTGAACTGACTTTGGAGAGTTAGCTCGCAACCTCAAAAGTTGAGAATACGCTAATCAGCAAGTAGTTATCGAGAGTATCTTAACGTGTATCGAGTGTTCGAAAACCGCAACCTCGGAACAGTTTATAAGCAGAATTGGAACTGTAGCACCACCTAGTAACCGGAACCTGTAGTCGTACCCAAATCAGCCAGTTCCAAGGTCCACATTGATTTGAACCAACTTGTGGCGGCAACCTGGAAGTGAAGCCATGCCATGATGTGACCTTGCTAGAATGTTACATTAACAATCGGTCGAGAAGTCCAAGTGGCTATGCAAACCAAAAATTGAATGGGAACTCGATATAGCTCCCATGTTTGGCACCAGAAATCAAGATGACTTAGCATGCTCAGTTTCTATTGCCAAGTAACTCCCTTCATCTCGCGTCTCAGTGCTGCGCCAATTTCGACCACGTGATGTCCCATGTTTGTGCGGCTTACTGTGCAGCCATAGTCGCTTTGGAGTTGCTCAATGAAGTGTTGAACGACTGGCAATTCCCGCCCGATACTCACGGCAATTGCTTGGTCTTCTTGAAGCCCATCTCTCTCGACAGTAACCTTTTCTGCTTTGAAAACTCTGTCGTAGTCGGGTTAGATACGTCGCAGGCAATTGTCCATGCCGTATTTAGACTACTGGACG
>JANLUJ010001400.1:0-2098 GCA_031363425.1 Pirellula sp. | reverse complement strand
TATCGCCTTACGTCGATTAACGAGAAGCCGAATGCAATGGAAGGGAAAGTGCCGGCTGCAGCTCGAGGTCAAACGATTTGTGCCTTTAGACAAGTATACCGCCACAAAAAACAGAATGCGTGTATCCGAACCATTCCGCACATTTTGACAACGTTTTTGTTGGTTTGCTCGCGATTCCGCTTGGACAAAGCGGAGGCTCTTTGGATTGAAATTTTCTTTTCAAGACGCAACTACCTGCTAGAGGCCGACTTAGCTTAAAACCCCTCTAGTGGTGGTTTTGCCTCTTGGATTTCTGCCGCTAAGAATCAGGCTGACTGCACCGATAAAAGTCCGTTTCCTCAAAAGCGACCCCTCCGAACCCCCCTAATGGGCTAGGAGTTGCCTTTTTGCCAAAATCGATTTGAAGGGGAACGGACTTCAAAGCAGACTTGTTAGAGCAGGGATGCGACCTCAAACGAAGGCTGGCCTCAGTTGGAAGACGGATGGCAAGGCCCTAACCCTCATAACGTAACCATAAGATCGCGTCCCATCATGGCCAATGTTGACCGTGCATACAACTCTGTTCGTCACGAGCTAGCCGAGCTTGGACTGTTAGCCGACGGTATCTACCTCGATACAGTTGAGCTGTGCATATCCAACGTGAAAAGCTCTGGCGAACGAGGCTATGTCTTCGAACAGGTCGGTCATTATGGCAAGCGTGGCTATCGGCCGGGTGTGATTTACTTGCCACGCGATTTGCCGCACCAACCTTACAAGCCTGGAATGACGCTCAGCGATACCATTCGTCATGAGTATGCCCACGCTTGGTATTACATCGATCCAAGTTTCTTTCGGCAGGAGTGGTTTGAGCGAACTTTTGGCGAGGCGTATCACAATTGCACTGCGACCCCTTACCAAACGTGGCGTCGCCATCTAAAACGAGATCCGGACTACCAAGCGGGCAAGCGTCGATGTCGGAGCGAACAGGGGAAACTGAAGTACTTTTATGGTTGCTTGTTTCAACAATTCATAACCGACTATGCGTCAACCAATTCGAGCGAGGACTTTGCGGAGACCTTTATGTTTTATGTAAAGTACCGTCGTTCGCTTTCGAGGTTTCGAAATCGTCCGGTCGTGTACCATAAGCTCAAAATGGTTGAGCGTGCGGTGAACATGGCTAGCCGCAAAGTGAAGCAGTTCTCCGAACGAACTTTTCGAAGTCGGACGGCGTAGACACGCGGCGGATTTGGAGGGATGATTGCGGTGGACCGTCGCGTGGTCAACTCGCAGGTAGTTAGTTTTCTGTCCGTCGGTCGCCTAAAAGCCTATTCCCGCAAGGTCGTCCATGCCATCCAATCGCATTCGCGTTCTTTTGTGCTCATCTTCGATGGATGGCGGCGGGAGCGAAAAGCAACTTCTGTATTTGCTTAGGGGGCTTGACCGCGAACGCTTTGAGCCCGTTCTTTACCTCCTATACGAATCTGGCGTTTTGCTCGACGAGGTACCTAAGGATGTTAAGCGATTCGCATTCTGGTCGGAGAACTCCTTTCCCAGGTGGAATTGGCCAGGTCGAATTCATAATATGCAAGTTCAACACCTAACTCAGCTACTGAAACGCGAAAAAATCGACGCGGTGTACGATCGACTCTTTCATGTGACATTGGTTACTGGGCCTGCGACAGAACGTACCCAAACACCTCGCATTTCCACGATCGTTTCGCCTCCCCAGTTCGACCTTGCGCGTTCGGAAAAACATTGGCTGGCGATGAAGAAACGTACGCTGAAAAAAGCTTATGAGAATGCGACGTCGCTGCTGACTGTGGGAGCAGGTACTGCCGACAACGCTGCTCACTATTACAACATTCCACGCAATGATTTCCAGGTAATGCTCAGTCCGATCGACATTGCATGGATCGACTCGGAGAGTCAAAAAGAATGGACTGGTCTTGAGCTTCGACCGAATCGCAAACAAATCATCTCCATTGGTCGACTGAGTGACGAAAAAGGGCATCGCTATCTCATCCAGGCCTTCGCGAAATACACAGCAGCAGCAAGAATGGATTTAGTGCCCGCGGCCGACTTGCATTTGGTTGGCGATGGTGTTCTCAGGAAGGAGTTG
>JANLUJ010001339.1:0-4271 GCA_031363425.1 Pirellula sp. | reverse complement strand
TCATCGAATCTGCCCAGTTCTCGCTTGACACCGCCGAGTTGATTCAATGTTTCTGCGCGCGCTGCTCTGGATTGCTCATCAGTAGGCGAGATCTCGTGAAGTTGGTCGTAATAAGGGAGCGCCGCTTCGAGTAGTTTGCGTCGCAATTGACGAAAGCTTGGATGGTCCAGTTGTTCGTCTTGAGTGACTCGGAGCAAGTACGTATCGACGGCTTCCTTTGCGATTCGATATCGCTGATCGAGTTGCTTCTTTGCAATTTCAGTTTCGCCCTTAGCAATTTCCGCCTGAAAGAGAGCATTACGTGCTTGCTTTGCTTGCCAGACACTCACAGCCGTGCCGATGATCAAGGCCGCGGCTACCAGCGTTGCCGCCGACAGCGATGCTCGATTCCGGCTGGCCAACTTGCGGAAACGGTAGAGTGTCGATGGTGGGCAAGCGTGTACGGCTTCGTCATTGAGGAAACGCTGCACATCGTCTGCGAATTCGTTGGCTGTGTCGTATCGTCGGTTGCGGTCCTTTTCGAGAGCCTTCATAACAATCCAGTCGAGTTCGCCGCGAAGCTGATGGCTTAGCTTGCGTGCATCGACATTGCGATTGTCCGAAATAGTGGAGAGAGCTTTGGCATCGAGCGTGCTGACACGTAGACTGGGTCGAGGCGGATCGACTTCGCGAATCATACGACGCATCTCGTCGTAGCCAGCGTTGCGTAGCGTTTCGCTTTCGAAGGGCGTCTGGCCTGTGAGTATTTCGTATAGTAAAACCCCGAGCGAATAGATATCGCTGCGAGTGTCGATATCGATGCTACTTTGGCCCGCTTGTTCGGGGCTCATGTAGAGCGGGGTACCGACCATTTGATGGAAACCCGAATGCAGGGTTTTCTCTGTCAATTGTTGACCGATGGCCTTAGCGACACCAAAGTCGATAATCTTTGGAACAGGCGTCACATCATGCATTTCGACCATGACATTGCTAGGCTTGATGTCGCGGTGGATAAGGCCTTTTTGATGTGCGTGCTGAACCGCTTGGCAGACGGTGATAAACAACTGCAAACGATGCTTCGTATCGAGCTTGTGGTTGTCACAGAACTCGGTGATGGGAGCTCCTTTAACGAGTTCCATGACAAAATACGGACGGCCGGCGTCCGTGCTGCCCGCATCCAAAACTTTGGAAATGTTGGGATGATCCATCAAAGCTAGGGCTTGTCGTTCGGCTTCGAAGCGGGCCACGACCTGCTGGGTGTCCATGCCGGCTTTGATGACTTTCAAGGCGACCATACGGCGGACGGGTTCTTTTTGAGCGGCCATATAGACCACGCCCATACCGCCCTCGCCGATCTGTTCGATGAGTTTGTACGGACCGATGTAGGAACCGAGACTTTCGAGAAGCGGTTGGGCGACCACAACCGCTTGGTCCGACATGGCCATAAAACTATCGAGTCTCTGATGTGCTTCCAACAACGATTCGACTCTCTGTCGCATTGGTTCGCCATTGGGGCATGTTTGGTCGAGAAAGGTAGCACGCTCGACAGGGTTTTCCCTGGCTAAAGCTGCTGTAAAAATTTCTCGCTCGGTCATTGCTCTACGCTTTCAGATGTTGGTTGAGAGACAGTGCGTATTCCACAGGCGAATACTGCAAGCAATTTCATCAAAAATTTTGCAAGCTGAAAAAGAGTCAGCCCAAAGTTACTTTTTGACGTAGCCATGTACGTGCGTAAGCCCAGATATCGTATGCCGTGCGAACAGAAATCCCCATCGCTTCGGCGACTTCGTTCATTGTCAAGCCTACGAAAAATCGGAGTTTAACTAGAATTGCTGCCTCTGGGTCAATTTCGGCCAGTTGATCTAGAATCTCGTCTACGACGAGCAGTTCTTCCGATGAGCGTTCTTCGGGGATTGCCGACTCGTGTAGCTGTTCGCGCTGACCGCCGCCGCCTCGCTTTGCAGCTTTTCGCCGTCTCGATTGATCAACAAGAATCCGCCGCATTGCCTCAGCTGCAGCTGCGAAAAAGTGCCCGCGACTGTTCCAATGCTGGGCCTGTTTCACATCGACCAATCGAATATAGGCATCATGCACTAACGACGTCGCTTGCAGAGTCTGACCAGGTTTCTCCTGAGCTAGTCGGGCAGCAGCCAACTTACGCAGTTCCTCATACACCAACGGCAACAACTGCTCCGCAGCCGACGGATCTCCGGACTCGATTTGCGATAGGATACGGGTGACGTCAGACATAGGGCGTGGATTCATAAATAGGGAACTTAACCAGACCTAGTGTAACTGCACACGCACAATTTTGACCCAGGTAAACCAGATTATCTTGCCTCAGCGATCCTCTCTCAGCTTCTTCCACCATCCGCTTGAGCCTCCCTCCCACACGAGGTAACTGTGCGGCTGCCACTTAGTGATGCAGGGGAAAGTGCAGATCCATGAAAGGTTGCTGAGGCCGTTGACTAGGGAGATGGACTGACGGGTGCAGAGGAGGATGTGGGGTAGGCGGAATCAGAATTCAGTCTGCAACGGGCGCGTGTGCAAACGACCAATGAACAAACCTGATTGAAATCGTTGACTTGTAGGATGTCTCATTTCATACTTGCTTTACCAGTTGCTTGTTGGTATGGCGGATACTTTTGGGATTGGATTGGATAATGATTGGACGTTTGTTGACGACTGTTATAATCTGCGTTTCTTTTTCGTTGCTGGCGAGCAATGCGTGGTCGGAAATCGGAGAAGGGTATTATCGGCACCCGACCATTCACGAAAACGTCATAGTGTTTTCCGCCGAGGGTGATCTGTGGCGAGTCTCGTCCGACGGAGGCGTGGCACAACGACTAACATCCCACGCTAGCGATGAGACTAACCCAAGCATCTCACCGGACGGTTCTACACTTGCTTTTACGGCTAGGTATGAGGGCTCCTCCGAGGTCTACACCATGCCGACGAAAGGTGGGCGGACCAAGCGATGGACATTCGATTCAGAACCATCAACGGTGGTGGATTGGACCTCCGATGGCAAACTGCTGTATAGCACCACACATTATTCGACACTACCGGACGAACAACTCGTGATTTTGGATCTCTGGAAAGGGGATCGTCGCCGCGTACCGCTGAGTCAGGCAAGCGATGGAGTCTTCGGACCCGATGACAAAACACTTTTTTTCGCGAGGCCTGCTTTTCACGGCAACAACACGAAACGTTACAAAGGCGGTACAGCTCGCAGTCTTTGGAAGTTTAAAGAAGGCGCTGGAGAGGCAACTAAACTCACGGCCGACCATCCAGGTGAACATCATTCTCCCATGTTCGCAATCGGACGCGTCTTTTTCGTTTGCGACCGCGATGGAACAATGAACATTTGGTCCATGGACGAAAATGGTGGGGACAAACGCCAACACACCTTTCACAAGGGTTGGGATATAATTTCCGCTTCCCACGACAAGCATTCGATCGTCTATCAATTGGGGGCCGATGTATGGAGATATGATTTGGATTCGGATAAGGATGCCAAAGTAGCTATCACGCTTGCCTCCGATTTTGATCAGCTGCGTGAAAAATGGGTTTCGGATCCCATGCAATATCTGACCGCCGCGCACATCCATCCCCAAGGGGAAAGCGTCGTCCTGACTGCCCGAGGTCGAGTCTTCGTCGCTCCTGCAAAAAATGGGCGACTGGTGCAAGCATCTCGTAAACAAGGGGTTCGATACCGTGACGCAGTCTTCATGCCGAATGGAATTCAGTTGTTGGCGCTTTCGGATGAGTCTAGCGAAGTCGAGTTTTGGACGCTATCCGCTAGCGGACTCGCCAAACCGGAACAGATGACCAACGACGGTCAAATTCTGCGTTTCACCGGCTTTCCTTCACCGGATGGAGTGCGTGTTGCTTTTACGGACAAGAACGACGATCTATGGGTACTCCATCCCAAGAACAAAATGCAGACCAAGATATCGTCCAATCGCGAAGGTGTCACCGGTATCGCTTGGTCGCCCGACAGTCGTTGGATTGCATATTCTATGACCGCTGCCAATTCGTATGCTCAGATTCATTTGTTCAACGTTGAGAACGACACTCGCGCCGTTTTGACAAGCGATCGCGTCAACAGTTCCAGTCCGGCTTGGGACCCAAAAGGGGAGTGGCTCTATTTTCTCTCGGACCGACATCTTGTCTCTACCGTTGAAAGCCCTTGGGGCCCACGCCAGCCAGAGCCCAACTTCGTTAACACAATGAGGATCTACCAAATTGCATTACGCAAGGATCTGCGTTCTCCCTTTCAAGCTGAAAAT
>JANLUJ010001337.1:0-5581 GCA_031363425.1 Pirellula sp. | reverse complement strand
GACCAGCGTGCGTGCGTATCGGCTTTACCGGAATGGGTAATCTGGCGAGGCGATTTATTCAAATCAACTAGCCAAAGTTGCGTGTTCTTAACGTTTTTGGCGGCATCCGTCACCTTGGTTACTTGATACACAATCTGCGCGCCGCTGGGACTCAACTGAGGGTCTGCGACGCGGGCCAAACGAAAGAGATCCTCTAGTTGCATGGGGTGAGGGTCGATAGCCATTGCAGTATGAAACTTCGCTTGTGAAAAAATGGTGGCAAACACAAAAGCGAGCGAAATGAGCCGTAGCAGCATGATAATAGAATTCGTAATCGCAAGAATTTTGAACCGGCAGAGGCTTTGCTATCATACCCGTTGACAAAACGAACTGCTACGGGAGGTAGGATGCTGACGATACATTTTGCCTAAGTAGAATGACCCCCATGGCGACCTATAGAGAATTCGGAAATTGGGGGTTAGCCGTATCCATCTGGATGCATCAAATGGCCGAAGAATAAACTGCCTAAGGGTATGCGCGGCGGCGACTCCTCAGGTGACAAATACTTTTCGAGGTCTCTTCTAACGCTACGTGCGTTCTGAAAAGGTGCAAGGGATGGCAAACGAGTCCGTACGCGGCTTCCGAGGCTGGATTTATGCGATATTTATCGCGATTTGCCTAATACTTATCTTTTTTGCCGGCGAAAACCTTTCTCGCCTGAAGCAGCCAGGCTTTTATTTAGCGCCGAGGACTGCCACTCTTAGCGTTTCAACCAGGCCAAAGACCTTTCCGAAAATCGCGACGGAACCAATTCCATTAGAGATCGAATCCCTTTGCATACCCATCGAGTCGGCTACTTGGATCGACTATCGAATTAGATCTGGAAACTCCCTCGCAATGTTGGAACCGCCGGCCGGAGCTCGACTGGCAGCCCCTGTTGCGTCGACGATCGGCTCGGACCCTTTCTTGGATGCAGGCCGCGAGCAACGAAGCCCCTCTGTACTCGCTGAATCAGCCGCAACCTCATCTCAAACAATTGCTACAAATGTCTCGGCTATTCGATTTAACCCAAGTGATACGACCGACAAGAATCTACTCTCGACGGAGCCTACGAAGTCGACTAACAAGAACGCTTGGCCCATCTCTGCGCGATTGCAGAGCAGTCTAGCTAACATCGAAATCTCCGCTACCAACAAGGCTGAGGCCGATGTTCAAAATTGGGTTAATCGCATATCTGCAACATACGATAGCTTGACACAGTTGGCACTCTCTGACGAAGCCTCCTCGGACGTGCTGGCATCACTACATCGACTGGCCAATGAAGGCGTGACGCTTGCGGAAGCAACCTTGGCGAAAGATACCGTACTTGCAAGCGACGTCGCTAGATTATCCTACTGCATTGAACGTCGTTTTGCGGTTTGGAACGCGGTGAGCATCTGCGTGCTCCAAGGAAAGACCCGTTTCATCGCCGTGCGAAAACATGAAGTCGACGCTGTTCGGCTGCGAGAGTGTTTGACCAACGTACGGTTGGCAGTTCTCAAGACTGGCGACGCAAATAGTTGGACAAAATACCTGATGCTCGACTCCTTGAATCAGCTTGCTTCCGGCGAAATCACCGGTCGCCAGGATCAAGTTGACCTGGTTCGGCAGTTCCTCGGCAGAGTAACCGATCCGAGAGTAACGGGACCACAACGTACGATTCTGGCCTCGACCGAGGTTCACAAATTGGCAGATCAAGTACATCCATTGTCAATTGGTCCTGTTGACTATCGCAAACTAATTGAAGATATCGAAACACTCGAATCCGATCCCGTCCATCGATGCGGCAAGTCCCTGGCCGATGCGATGCAGTCGCTACGATTCTCGGAGCATCAAGAGCAAGCAAACATTGCTCAAGCAATCGCGTTGCATTACAGAAATGCAAATCTCAGAATGGCGGTCTCAGAGGAATTCATCAATAGGATGATGCCGGGCCAAACAGTCATGGAAAAACCGGTTAGACAAACGATCCTCGGGGCTGACACGCGTGGCGCGAGTCAAATTGCCACCAAGCTCCATGTAGACTTCATCAAAGACCCAAGCGCTTTAAAGCTGGCACTCAATCTGGCGGGGGACATCAGCAGCAAAACCCAATCTAGTCGACATGGCGCGACCTTTAACAATTCTTCCGTCGCTAGCGTCAACGCGGTTCGAGAAATCACTATTTCGGCACAAGGAATGAACATTGACGGACGGCCTGCAACAGTAGACTCAAATGACTCGCTGAGAAACTTCTCTACCGACTGGGATAAGTTACCAATCCTGGGAGATATGGTGCGCCAATTTGCTCACAAAGAATTCATTCAGGCGAGACCGATTGCAAAACGCATTATGCAAAAAACAATTGCAAAACAAACAGACGAAGCGTTTGACCAACAGCTCCAAGAAAAAGTCCGTATGGCCGAGGGGCAATTCAACAACCGATTGATCGGACCACTTCAATCGCTGGATCTGCAGCCCATGGTTGTCGACATGCAGACTACAGACACAAGATTGATCGTTCGATACCGCTTGGCTAGCTCGGAGCAGTTGGCAGCCTATACCTCTCGACCGATCGCTCCAGGCGACAGCCAACTTTCGATTCAAGTCCATCAATCTGCGTTCAACAATATGGTGAGTCGAGTGGTTGAGGGGGATCGCAACTGGACGATGCAAGACCTTTCTGACAAGATCGCAGATTTGCTTCAGCAACCTAGACAATCTGTCCCGGACGATGCGCCAACGGACGTCACAACTCGCTTTGCAGAGTCCCGACCGATCACGGTTGAATTCGAGGATGGAAGGATGTGGTTGACATTGCGAGTTGCTTCACTCGAGCAGCCAGGGAGAATCCATCTCAAGAACTTTTTCGTTCGAATTGCCTACTTGCCAACGGTGGATGGTCTGCATGCCGAATTGAACCGAGACGGAGTCATGAGTATCGGAGGGGATAAGATTAATCCTCGAGAACGACTTGCACTTCGAGCGATATTCTTGAAGGTCTTTTCAACTCGCGCGTCGGTTCCGATGGTATCCGAAGAACTGCTTCGCGACCCAAGGGCCGCGGGTTTGGCTATTTCCCAATTGGTACTCAACGACGGTTGGCTCGGCATGGCGATCAGTCAAGAGAATTCGCCACATGTAGCGATCGTCAAAGCGAATCAAGAGGCGCTGCGACGATAGTAACCATGACGTTGACGAGCTTTTTTTGAACCACGGAATACACGGAATACACGGAAATGAAAAAGCGCGAGCTTTGATGCAGAGTGTGTTCGTGCATCTCAAAGGAAATAGCGGGGCGAACTAAATCAACCACTGATTTATTGAGTTCTTTTTCCGTGTCTTCCGTGTTTTCCGTGGTTCAAAATAATCCCAAAGCACGCTAAATATCGTTCTCGATATCTTCTCTGGCATTCGTGCCACGATCTTTATCGGCTGCTCTGCGTTCCAAACCGGCGCGCTCCATCAATGACGATCTGAGCGACATGTCAATTTGATCATCGTCAGCTGGTGGCGGTCCCATGGCACCTAGATCTTCCGGATTGTAACGAATCTCATACTGATGCTTCGCAATGGATATGATTACACCGGGGTCAAGTCGTTTTCGCGTGACACGGTAGCCGTTCACCTTGGTCCCATTTCGACTTTCCAAATCCTTGATAAACCAATATCCTTGTTCGAGCGTCATGCGGCAATGCTGCCCTGACACATTGGAGAACCGCAAGACGATGTCACAGTTGTCTCTTCGCCCAATAAGGATACGGTCTTTTTTTAGAGGAATATCTTCCCCTCCGCCCGTCGGAGCAAGGAATCCATAATCTGCCATATCTGCACTCGGAGAAATCGGAGAAAAGAGACGAGTTCGATTTCGTACTGATCCTAAGATCCATTCACTGTACGTCCCAAGAAAACCCGCGTCAACGATTCGGTAAAATTTACGACCCAGCGGGCGAATTATTATGAACAAAAAGGTGATTCAAAAATGCCGAAAGTAACGATTGTATTCGGTTTACTGCTATGCGCATTGTCCGCGTTGGTTTTGCTTCTTAAGCAGGAATTCAAAGTCGGAACTTGGCTGATTCCCTCAGTGGTCGGTTTACCGTTGATCGTGCTCGGCCTGGTGGCATCCCAAAATGCCGCCGCCAAAAAGCACGTTATGCATGCTGCCGTAACGCTTGCGCTGGTGGGTGGGCTCGTCGCCTTGGTGCAGGGTATTCGGCAATTAACCGGCATGTTATTTCAGGGAAAAGAAATCTTGCCGTTGGCGGCCGGAATGATTTGGGCAATGACCGCACTGTGTTTTGCCTTCGTTGGTTTATGCGTTAAGTCGTTCATTGCCGCCAGAAAAGAGCGTGAAGGCAAGTCGGCAGACTAGAAAAAGTTGGGCTGGCCGCAAACCGGGGGCTAGTAGCGCCCTCTTGCCCATCATTTATTTGCCAGGATACCGGCGGCTAGCGCGTCGCCGCTCACCAACCAACAACCATATGGCTAGCGAAAAAGGCTCAATATAGTCAACATCATTTTACACTCCAAGGATAGAAAGTTGGACACCATGAAACCCACCTGGATTTCCATCAAACAAGCACGGAATGCCGAGTCGATTGGACAGACAGTTCAAGTTCGGGGCTGGGTTCGAACCCGACGCGACAGCAAAGGCGGATTCAGCTTCATTGAAGTCAACGACGGCAG
The DNA here is from genome assembly GCA_031363425.1 of Pirellula sp. GTDB lineage: Bacteria > Planctomycetota > Planctomycetia > Pirellulales > Pirellulaceae > JBKCUI01. The sequence goes on along the minus strand of JANLUJ010001337.1, from coordinate 895 downwards.
TTGCTTTGGCAATTTGCAAATCATAGCGGATGGAAGCTTGTCGAATTATCTCGACGAGATCACCTCGCTTTCTGTTGGCAGCAGCCTCATTGTTTCAGGTGAGATCAAAGCCAGCGCCGGGCAGGGGCAAGCCACCGAAATGCTTGCAAGTAGCGTTCGAGTTACCGGCATTGCAAGCGCCACGGACTATCCTCTGCAAAAGAAGCAGCATTCGTTCGAAAAGCTGAGAGAGTGGGCTCACCTTCGTCCGCGAACGAACACCTTTGGGGCAGTCGCGAGAGTCCGCAATCGATTGAGCTTCGCCACTCACGAGTTCTTTCAGAGCGACGGTTTCTTATACGTTCATACGCCGATCATAACCGACAGCGACTGCGAGGGTGCTGGACAGATGTTCCGCGTCACAACGCTTCCGATGGATAAGCTTCCTATGCTCAATGGCAAAGTGGATATGAGCCAAGATTTTTTTGGCAAATCATCCTACTTGACCGTGAGCGGTCAGCTTGAGGGCGAAACGTATGCAACTGCTTTGGGCAAGATCTATACCTTCGGGCCGACTTTTCGAGCCGAGAACTCCAACACCTCACGCCATCTTTCTGAGTTCTGGATGATCGAACCTGAGATGGCATTTTTTGAATTGGAGGACAATATGACGCTCGCAGAGCGTTATCTTAAGCACATGATTCACGATGTACTGACCCACTGTCATGAGGACATGGACTTCTTTGAAAAGCGAATTCAGCCAGGCGTCATGGCTGCGTTGCAATTGGTACTCGACAAGCCATTTACGCACATGTCCTATACCGAAGCGGTGGACATCTTGGTTAAATGCGGTGAGAAATTTGAATATCCGGTCCAGTGGGGTATCGATCTTCAAGCCGAGCATGAACGCTTTATC
>JANLUJ010001327.1:0-11181 GCA_031363425.1 Pirellula sp. | reverse complement strand
GTTTTCAGGCAGAGCATGTGAACGCGACGAATACTATCTCTGCACACGAGGCGGCTGCTGAGGAGGACGCGTTGCTGTTTGAGGAACATTCCCAGCAGGTGTTGCCGCTGGAGTTGCCATTGCTGGCTCGTCGCGTTTGAGAACCGCCAGAACTACCTCGGTCACGTCTATTCCCGGATTGTGATACAGAACATCGCGCTGTATTCCAAAATTGACAGTTTGAGGCTTCTTTGGGTCCATGTCGTTTTGCTCGCGACTGTAACGAAGCACGACATCGTATTGATAGTGGCTAGCAACGGCTGTGATGGCTCGATTGATCGACTGATACGACTTGAAGATCACGTTGGCTTGCTTTTCCGCGAACTCCTTCTCTTTGCCCATGAAGTCGACGCGGAGCTTGCTCTCCTGGCTTATGAGGTTCTCTTGTTTCTGTTTGAACATCGGGGTGTCCGCCTCGAGGGTTTGGCCGATTTGTTCTTGCTCTTGAAGCAATGCCTTGCGTCGGGATTCGATCTCCTCCTGGGCCCGAGTCATTTCAGCCTTAATGCCCTCCATGTTGGCGTTCATGTTGGGATGGTTCTTCAGAATGTAGCCCACATCCACCAGTGCAATACTCGATGGACCGACTTTGGGGCCAGCGGGAGCGGCTTGTGGCGCCCCCGTGGCTTGTCCAAACACGGAAGGTGCGGCGCAGAAGCCCATGAGAGCGATAGTCGCGATTGAATTTCGAAAATGCACTTGTCAGCACTCCTTGCTAAGTGATTTGTGGGCGGTCGAGGTTGTTCTCAACGGCTTTTTTGCAGAAAACACTCCGTCGTTTTCTACGTAAGTAATGCCGACTTCATAAGTCGCCACACTATTTCATCCGCGATTCTGACAATTCACGAATCCTGCGTAAATAGCGATCTGACGGAACTATTCAGTAAGCTGGACTTTCGTTTCAATTTTTTCTGACCCTCTTTCGACCAAAATCGCGACGACATCTCCTTTTTTCAATTTAAGGAGTATGCGATCGAGTTCCGCGCGGCTGGTGGTATCCTCGTTGTTTATCTTAAGAATCTTGTCCTCAGGTTGAATACCAGCTTTTACGGCGAGCCCGCTTGATAGCACTCTTTCCACGACAACACCAGGAACATTCAATTTCAATCGAGCACCTAGCCGCGTTCGCCTTGGAGTATTCATCTGTGGATTGGCCCGCCCCTTTACCTTAACAAACGTTAGCTTGGTTGGCTCGATCGTTAGTCGATTTGCGAGGATAGTTACCATATCCGTGATGCGTTCAATTCCGCTCAGATTGATCTTGTCGAAATCGTCGCTTGGGCGATGGTAGTCGGAATGCAACCCAGTAAAGAAATGCAAGACAGGGATATTCTTTTGAAAGAAAGACTGGTGATCGCTTGGCCCCATGCCTTCGGGAAGTCTTTGAATCATAAAGGCTAGCGAATCGTTAGCCTGAGTGATCAAGCCATCGAATTCCGTCGCGGTCCCGGTTCCATAAATGGTGAGGTCGTTGTTGGAGAGTCGACCCACCATATCCATGTTGAGCATGGCAACCGTGTTTTCAAGTTCAAAGCGAGGATGCTGTACGTAGTACTCACTACCGAGAAGTCCGCGTTCTTCTCCAGAGAAAGCGATAAACACTAGCGTTCGCCGCTCAACTTCTGGTGGAGATTGCTTTGCCAATGCAATCAATTTCCTCGCGGCCTCCAGCAAACAAACGGTACCAGAGGCGTTATCATCCGCTCCGTTGTGTACGGCGATCGTCCCTGGCGCTAATGATCCGGGCCCACCCATGCCGACGTGATCAAAGTGTGCACCGAGCACAACATATTCATTCGCGAGCCCGCCTTGTCCAGGCAAGACGCCGACGACATTCATAGAAGGAAGCTTTTTCAGTTCGACGCTTCCCGCTGCTTTCCAGCCTGTCATCTCGAACGACCGCGGCTTCAAATCGACGTCAATCTTGGATTCGATCTCAGCTAGAGACTTGCCTGATTCCCTTATCCAGCTTTCGACGTCGCTTCTGCGGACAAATAGGGTCGGGACTTGGTCCTTTGTCGTTGCCATCCCACCCCCTGAAACTGGAAGCAATGAGTCGGGGGATGCAAGATCGGATTGGCGATCATTGACGAGGATTAAGGCTGCCACACCATGTTTTGCGGCATTCATTTGTTTTGTCGTAAACAATGCAAACTGGCTGGGGCTAGTTCCATCGAACGGACTGTTTGGGTCGTTCATTTGAGGCTCTTTGCGAACCACGATGACGATTTTGCCCTTAACGTCCAGACCCTCGAAGTCGTCGTAATTGAGGTTTCCATTGGCGGCGGTGATTCCATACCCCGCAAAGATGAGACCACCCTCGAATTCGCCACTTCTTCCAAGCGATTGCGGCTGGAATTGTTTAGCCAATGCCAATTCCAGTTTTTCACCGGATGGTTTTAGAATCGTAAGATGGTTGTTGGACGGTTCGGCAGTTTGCGTCAGGCCAGGTAGAGGGAATTCTTGGAACGGTTTGCCGTTGAACAGATCTGTCTTCAAGCCCAACTCTTGCCAACGATTTGCAATGAACTCCGCCCCCATCCTTAGCCCAGGCGTTTCCGCCGCTCGGCCCTGTAGCTCATCGGATGCCAAATAGCTAATGTCCGCAAATAGCCGCTTCTGTACCTCGTTGGAGGCACTAACATGCAGCGTGTCGTCTGCTCGTAATTCAAACGTTACAAACGCGGTCAAAATCAACAAGCAGCAGAGCAATGGCAATAGGAGTAGAGTGCATGTATTTCGGAAAAAGATTGGTGGCACGACAAAGTCCTAAATCAGTTGGAACACAAAGAAAAGTGGTTTCGCAGACGAGTCCTACGGCTTCGGAAAAGTGCTTGACTATCGTACTAAAGTTGCGACCCCGATGGATTACTTTCGAGGAATTCTAGAGAAATCGGCACAAGAAATCAGAACCGTTTCGATGGCTCTCAGGGTGAATACCCCTATTCGGTACTACTTCAAAAACTGCTGTATCGCCTTGTCGAAGATGTCTCCGTAAACCAATTCTCCCCCTTGGTGGCCAACCAATCCGACGAGAGCGGCCAGGGCCATTGCGCCGATTCGCCAAGCATGATTTAGCTTGTCCGATCTACGTCGGCGAGCCATCAATGCAACAAGGACGCAAACCGCGCCGAGTACAGCTGTCAAAGTACCAAGCCACCGATGAAAAAACAAATTCAATTGGTCATGCGTGGCGTTCGCGGGAAGTGGCTTGTTCCATTCTGGATAACCCTGCACTTCTGCGAAGGACCATCCCATAAAGGCCGTCAATATGCCTGTGACGGCTGCAATCGTCATGCACTGAAAGGCCATCGACTGGCATCGAGGCCCAAGAAAATAGGAAAAGAAAGCGCAGGCTCCTGCGACGAAGTAGAGCGCAATTGGGAAATGTACCATCGCGGGATGAAAATAGCCAATTGCACGAAAGGCCTTTGATCCTATTGAAACAATGCCGTTTGCCTTTTGTTCAACGGGATCATTGGCATCTCGCCCACGCGCACTGATTGAGAGCCCAACCGGCCAATCTGCTCCTTCATCCATCCAAACCTTAAGTAGTGTCAGTTGCGAGGCATTGAGCGGTCCATCGGGGGGCATAACCAGGCTGTCGGGAATTTCGTCTTTGGAGGTCTGGATTAGGTAGTCCGTCCAAAGTGGACTAGCAGCGGCATTGCCGGGCTCGACATATCCCATGAGTGCGTCGCGGTCGGAGATGTCGAATCCGTTTTTGGCATTTTCACCTTGGTGACAAGAAAGACACTTGTCCTTTAAAAGTGGAGCAATATCGCGAGCAAAATCAACTATCTTGGATGTCTGGCATTGTCCTCGGTGTTCGAGCGAAAACAACAAAAACACTATCCAAAAAACACTCGGTACAATTTTCATGGTGACTTGGTTGGAAGCGGACATGTCGGGCTCATAAACGCTTGACAGGTTGCACCTAGTTTCCTGACCGTTGCTGGGCAAATAGCCATCGGTAAAAATCCGGATTGGAATAGGTGACTGTCCAGCTATCATGTTGAACGCTCGGGTATTCGGTGTATTGGACAGATGATCCAACGGCCTTGAGTGCGCTAATCATTTCACGCGAACGCTTGACTTTCACTACCGGGTCCACTTCGCCATGAAAACACCAGATTGGTAACTTAGCAAACTTTTCTACCAACTTGGGATCACCACCCCCGCATATAGGAGCCGCCGCCGCAAAGTAATTTTCATACCGAGCGATCGCATCCCAGGTCCCATATCCTCCCATGGAAAGTCCTGTAATATAGATTCGATTTTTGTCGACACCTAACGATTCCACCATTTCATCGACTAATTCTTTGCTTGTTTGCATGCATTGGGTAGCGTTTTCTGGTTGATCACTCGATTCCTTGGACCAATCTACGTCGGACCACTTTTGATCGTTCGGACATTGTGGGACTACGACATAGCAAGGATATTGTTCACGGCGAGTATCATCGGCAAACTCCTTGGCACCGTGTTTAAGAGTGATTAGGTTGTCGCTACCACGTTCGCCCGCGCCATGCAAGAACAGCACCAAAGGATATTTTTTTCCAGGCTGATCGTTTATTGGCTTGAGCAATCGGTACTTCAATGGGACTTTCGTGGTTCCAGTGAATTCTCTCGGCTCAAAATTCATCGCGAGCAAATCTCTTGTTACGTTGACATTCTCTTTTGAAACTTGTGCCAAGATCTTAGTCGTAGACAACGGAAGTGAAACGAATAGCGTAAACGAAGAGGCGAAGAAGATAATATCAAGGACGATGTAAGATCGTGGATTCACAAGGGGCCTGTCATTTTCATGGTTTTAAGGTGGTGCGGAGCTTAAAATCCGTAGTCGCAAAATATTGTAACCGCCAAGCGCGAACCTGGCTATTGTTTGCTTGCATTGTCGTCTGACTTCTCGAATAGGCCTCGCTAAGGTACCCTGGGAACTTCAGCTTCGTATTTGTTTTGCACGTGTCGAACCTCAAAACTCACGGAAGGTAACCGGATATGCCCACGATTCGACAACTGCCGATTGGCCTGGTGAACAAGATCGCCGCAGGCGAAGTCATTGAACGGCCTGCGAGCGTAGTCAAAGAAATGCTTGAAAACAGTATCGATGCAGGCGCAACTCTGGTTGAGCTGGTAGTCGAGGGTGGAGGGATTGAGTTGATACGGATCAGCGACAACGGCTGTGGGATCCCCTCGGAACAGCTAGAGCTTGCGGTAGCACCACATGCAACTAGCAAACTTCAAACGAGCGACGACCTTTTCGACGTGAAGACTCTAGGATTTCGAGGTGAGGCGTTGGCATCGATTGCCGAAATCAGCCATCTCACGCTCCGCAGCAGAATCAATGAAAGCGATAGCGGTTACGAATTGTGCGTTAAAGGTGGTGTTAAAGAGCCGATTCGGCCTTGCTCTGCACCTGTTGGTACCACTCTCGAGATCCGTCATCTCTTCTTCAATACGCCGGTTCGTCGCAAGTTCATGAAAACCTCACAAACAGAGATGGGACATGTCACCGAGGCTTTCACGCGTATTGCATTGGCCTACCCTCGCGTTCATATGATCCTTACGAACAACGATAGGGTGATGCATGATTTACTTCCGACTGAACGTTGGTCGGAACGAATTCGTGCATTTTTTGGTGACGAAGTTGCCGACTCCTTGATATCCATTGACCAGAGCGATGAACATGTAGCGATCCATGGATATGTCTCGGATCCGAGCGTTTCACGAAGCAACAATCGAATGCAGTATTTGTTTTTGAATGGTAGGTACATACGTGACCGATCATTGCAGCACGCCCTCGGAGAAGCCTATCGTGGTTTACTGATGGTGGGTCGCATGCCAGTCTGTTTCCTGCACGTTCATGTCGATCCAAAGACGGTGGATGTCAACGTTCACCCAACAAAAGTGGAAGTTCGCTTTGAAGACAGCGGCGCAATCTACACTCGATTGCTTCACAGTTTGCGTCATAAATTCCTAAACAGCGATTTGGTCGCCAAAGTGCGAGCACCCTCCAGTGTGCCAATGCTGATGCCAACGCTGGCAGACGCGTCAATGCCCATTACAACCTCGCACCATGTTTCCAAGGATGGCGGCGGTACAGAACTGTTGACTTGGGCCAAATCCAATTCTGCAGTGGCGATTCCTGATTTCAGACCTTTTCAAGGATTTGGCTCGCCAAGCTCATTAACCTCTAACCGCCCAATCGCGAGGATGGACGATCCGTTTTATACGCCGGAATCATCGTATCTAGAGCGGGCTGCTTTAGCCCCACAACACCAATTCCCTGCCAACGACTCTAAGGTGCCCAATGCAAGTCCGCATCGTTTCATTGACTTCACAGGAGCTCAGGCCGACGAAGCAACACCTGTTTCCGTTGGCGACATCGACGGTTCGCCTAAGCAACTTGGGTTTCAGATTCACAATCGCTATCTCGTGACTCAAGACGAATCGGGTATGGTCATTGTTGACCAACATGCATTGCACGAACGAATACTGTACGAGCAAATCAAGAACAAGGTCCTGTCAAAGTCACTTGAACGCCAGCGACTGCTCGTTCCAGAATCCGTAACGCTAACGTCAAATGAAGCGGCGGCGGCGGTCGATAGCCGCGAAACATTGGCCGAAATCGGCATCGAGCTCGAGCCATTCGGTGGCGACACGGTTTTAATCACATCCTATCCTGCTATGCTGGCAAGAATGCAGCCGGCCGAGATGCTGCGACAAGTCCTCGAACCACTAATGGCAGGTGGGAAAAAACCTGACGCTCGCGATTTGTTGGATGAACTCATGAACATGATCGCTTGCAAGGCCGCAGTGAAAGCCGGCGATCGGCTTACTCCCGATGAAATCACAGCATTGCTGGAACAGCGTCACTGTTACCAGGACACCCACCACTGTCCACACGGACGACCCACCGCTCTGTTCTTTTCTCGCGAACAGCTCGACAAAATGTTCAAGCGGACATAGAACTCTGTCCAGATTACATTTTTGGGTAGCGGATCTTGTAAAAGATCCAGCAGGCTTCGGATCTTTAACAAGATCCATTACGGCCAACCCCAATTCCTAAGTTGGACAGAGCACTAGTACGTAGATCCAGCCGTAGGTAGGTCCGGCTGTCGTCAGCGTCGATTACCTACTCGCTGCGGTCGCCAAATCTTCCTGTTTGAGTTCTTCGATCAAGGGCCACAACTGATCGATCTCATCGCTAAATAGATTGCCCACTAATACGTCCGTAATGAGGTTCTTCTTTTCCGGATACTTCCGCACCAAACGACCGAAATTGAGACCGTCATAAAACGCGCATACCAGATTTCGCATCCGGTCCATCGCTTTAAGATACACGGGCTCCCAACTTCGCAATCGCAGCTCGCTCGGGTCGTTTGCATCTAGCGCATCGGCTATCGAATCTGCGGCCAACGCTGCCGACGTCAAGGCCAACATCACACCGGACGAATAAAGCGGATCTAGGAATCCAAATGCGTCTCCAACCAACACCCAGCCATCACCCGCGGCCTTTTTGGCTTTGTACGAGTATTCTTTTTGGGCTTTGTAATCCCCTTCGCGAATCGCATTCGCAATCCGAGGCTGAACGCCCGGGCAACGGGCAACTTCCTCCATGTATATTTTTTCGATGTCCTTTGTCGACCGATTTTTAAACAGATAATCGTAGCCGGCAACTACCCCCACGCTGACAATATCGTCGTGCAAGGGTATGTACCAAAACCAGCCTTTCTTTTCTTGCGTCTGAATGACGATGGTTCCGCCGGCATCAATTCCTGGCTCGCGTTTTGCCCCCTTCCAATAAGTCCATATCGCCGCCTTCTTGAGGACGGGATCCCATTCTCGCAAATCCATTCGGTCCATCACTATCGACGACTGGCCGCTGGCATCCACGACGACTTGCGATCGCACTTCCTTTTCTTCTGACCCTTCCTGTTTTACTTTGACGCCAACCACACGGTCACCTACGGTCAGCAAGTCTAGTACCCGCGCTCCCTCATGAACCGTCACGCCGTGTTCGCGAGCATTGTTCAACAACATGTGATCAAACTCACTTCGCAAAACCTGCCAAGATTGCGAACGCTCGTGTGGATCGTACTGACTAAATCGAAAGGGCTCGGACAGTTTGCCCTGTTCGTTGATGAACTGAACCCCATACTTCTTAGAAAAGTGGCTCGCTTTCATTTTGTCCAACATCCCAAGTCGTTCGATCACCGGATAGCAATAGGGGATCAAAGACTCGCCGATGTGAAATCTTGGGAAATGATCGCGCTCATAAAGCGTTACGCTAAATCCTCGTTTGGCGAGCAAGGTCGCCGCCGCTGATCCGGACGGTCCCCCACCAATCACAATCACATCACAAGTGTTAGTCGATTGAATCATCATTTCTCCTTTGGATGGCCAATTGCTATCTCGCAGTTCGTTTAACCCGCAGACGCTAAGCGTTGGATTGCATGCTTTACCATAATAGTCGTCCAAACAACTATCGTCCAGACAGCAAAACCGCCAAAAGCGGCTGGAAGCGTTCAAAAAACAAAATTTGACTGTCGTGGACCGTCACCTTGGCGTCACTTGTCAGAGTAGAACAGTTGTCTCAACTGTTCCCGTGCTGCGTCCCAATCTTATTTCCCGTTGCGATGTAGGGACGATGGACTAGTGGTCGGGGCTGAGTTTGCTTGCACTCCAGAACAGTTGAGGACAACTGTTCTACTCTGATCCAAAAAAGACTCCAACGCTTGGCGGTTGGACGGAAATGCCATGCGTTCCAAAATTTCGGGCGAAAGATGAACCCACATCCAAGAAGATACTTCGGATTCGTCGTGCAATATCTCCCTTTCGTCAGTGATATTCGCGCAGAAGAAGATGTCGAGAACAGGCAGAACGATTCCATGATACGTGTAGGAGTTGGGGGCCGTCATGATGTAACGCATCGCTCCTACCGAAATACCAATTTCTTCCTTGATTTCACGTCTCGCTGCTAATTCCGCCCCCTCGCCCGGATCTACGAATCCTCCCGGCAATCCGAGCTTTCCCAAGCCGGGCTCCTTGGCTCGCTCAATGAGCAATACTTGGCCAAGTTTGTTAGTTATCACGGTTCCGACAGCGGTAACCGGCCCAAAGAAACTGGTGTGGCCGCATGCCCCGCATCGAAAGGGGCGAGCAGGAGCAAGTTTTTCCCGTTTCGTGCCACACACAGGACAAAAACGATAGGCTTCCGATATCTCCATTTTTTCGATTCCGTCGATTTCTTACCGAGTGCTTGCCCGAATTGCGCTGGAACGCGCAGCCTCAAACTCGTCGCCTGCCGTCCATGTTTGAAGCTCCAATGAATTGGCGGCCATCCATCCAACATGGAACAGCAATTGGAGATCGACAACGGCGCCAGATAGATCCCAATTCGGATCGTATTCGTCCGAGCGCTGGTGATAATGCTTCTCTGTCCAAGCGTCTAATTGCTCCTTACCCCATCCATCCGGCTTTCCAATAACGATATGTCCGGAATGCAAATAGACTCCTGGTACACCTACCTTAGCCAGCGAAAACTGATCGGATCGGTAATAAAATCCCTTGCTAGGCTCTCGATCAGGGACCACCACTCGACCTTGATATTTGGCAACTGAATCGACCAATCGATCTAGAGAACTCTTGCCAAATCCAATCACATTCACATCCTTGGTCGGCCCAAGAAAATTGACACCATCTATGTTGACGACCGCAGATTGCTTGCCGTTAGGAACCGGCGGGTGCTCGGCAAAATACTTCGAGCCAAGAAGTCCCTGTTCCTCTGCCCCGACTGCCGCGAACATGATCGACCTCTTGGGCCGAATACCACTTTCGGTGATTGCTTGTGCAACTGCCAACAACGCCGCTGTACCGGACGCATTGTCGATTGCACCGTTGTAAATACTGTCCCCACGTACGTCTCGGTCTGTGGCGATTCCGATGTGGTCGTGATGTGCCATAAAGAGCACATACTCGCTCGATAACTTCGCATCGCTTCCAGGCAAAACCGCCAATACGTTTGCGGTGGCCTTCTCTCGGATTTCACAATCGATGGTGGTGCTAAGAGAAACTCCCAGCCGAACCGGCTGAAAATCCCTCGACTCGGCCTTGGTCCGTAAAGCATCCAATTCAAAGCCTGCGTGCGCTACCAACTTGGCCGTCGCATCGTTTGTCATCCATCCCTTCAAATCCATACGCGGCGACGAGCTATCTTGAAGTTCAAACTGCTCACCGGTCCAAGACGTTTCAATAACCGTGAACGGATATCCTGCAGAAGGAGTGGTGTGGATGATGATCGCTCCAGCTGCACCTTGTCGAGCCGCGCTCTCGTATTTGTAATCCCATCGCCCGTAGTAGAGACGCCTAGCTCCGCCAAACAACGTGGGATCCGATTCAGGGTCGTTGTTCATCATAAGCAAAATTTTGCCTTTAAGATCTGCGCCCTTAAAATCATCCCATTTGTACTCCGGCGCCTGAATGCCGTAGCCTACAAAAACGATCTCGGCGTTGTTGACTTCGATCTTGGGTTTTGGACGCCCTGCGACGGCAATGTAATCCTTAAAATACTCGAATGCGATTGGAGTTGAACCTGTCTTTGCTGACCCAATCGACCAGGTTTTTGTAGCCTTTGACGTGAGACCCAGCATGGGAAACTTCTGTCGATAGGATTTCAAAGACGGGATCGGCGAAAGTCCCATCCGCTTGAATTGCGACTCAAGGTAGAGTTGGGCAATGCCGTCACCCTTGGAGCCTGGCCCCCGACCCTCTAGTAGATCGTCGGCCAGGAATCGAAGATTTCCATGCAAGACGTCTTGGTTGATTCGATTGGCAATTCCTATCGTATCCTTTTCGATGGCGACCGATGGATCCGCTTGGCCAAACGCAAAGGAGGAGCAAGTCAACAACGCAATCGATCCAGCAAGGATCGTTGTTCGATAAGTGCGCGAGCACCGATCTTTCCGGATTCTCATGGTGTTTACTCTTTGGCTAAAAGTTCTGCGATCGTGCTTTCAAGCATTTCGCCGCGAATATGTACCGCGGCGACATTCCCGTCTTTACCCAGGATCGCAATAAACGGAATTGCGGCTATTCCGATTTTTTTCGCTAGCGGCATGTCGAACCCAATCGCGTCAGGCT
>JANLUJ010001276.1:0-6863 GCA_031363425.1 Pirellula sp. | reverse complement strand
TGACTACGTGCACAAGGTCGATCGGTGAAAATGAATTACCTGAATCGTATTGTCCCGAAAACGGTCCCGCGAGCAGTTTTGTCATCCGCCATTTTGGGAGTCTGGCTCAATGTTCGATTTCGACACTTTTTAGATTCCAATCCGCAAGTGGATTCTCGATTGAGAACATCTATTGCCTTTTGCGCGATCGTTGTGCTCCTCCTTTTGCATTTCGTTCGAGTTGAGTCAGTGGCACAAGAGAGAGAAAATTTGAATGGGTTGGAGTTTTTAGCCCAAGTGGTTTCCCATTCCGGGGAGGCCGAAATTCAAACTGGAGAATTCAATTATCAATTGGTCCGTGCCAAAATGGCTCCAACGCAGGACATGATTAAATCTAGGGTCGCCACACAGCGACAGGCAATAGAAAACCAAATTAAAACGATTTCGGAGAACCTTGAAAATACTCCCGATAACAAAGGCCTAGAGCAGTACATCAGCGCACTCGAAAAGGCGCTCGATTCGGTAGAGGAATCAGTTGCAGGGCAAATGACCAAAAATGCCAGTCAAAATCTTAGATTCGAATATCTCGTTGGCAAGAAAGGCCGTTATGTTGAATGCTCTAGGCTAAATTGGGAAGATGACAAAGTAAGCTCCCATTTTAAACTTCTAACTAGACGAGAACTCAATACGCTTGAATGCATTTTTTTTGACTCGTTGTCGAGGATGGCAACTTCGACGAGCACTAGCGCATATGCCGGATCCCAAGATCCGGTGCAATTTGGGCGAATCAACGGAACCATTGCTCAAGTCGCTGCATTCAAGGATGCACCGGTTACCAAGTTTGTTCGTGAAGTCAATGCTAGGCAGCTCAAAGGTGAATTTGAAGTGGAAACTTTTGAGGTCACTGGTCGTTTTCAATCATTTCAATCAACGCATTTGACGACAGCTTTCAAATTGCATGTCGTCCCAAGCCGGGGATACGTCACTCCGCTCATTCAAGAAATGGATTCAACAGGAAGGGTGATCGCAGAATGGAAAAGCGAACAGTACTTTCAGCCTAAGGGCCAAGATCGCTGGTATCCAGAGATTTTCCTGTATCGGACGTTACTCCACGAGCCAAGTACCGAATCTTATGTCTTCAATAAGGATCAGGTGATTCTCGGGAATGACATCGACGAAAACCGGTTGAGACTATTGCTCCCAAACAGAATGACCTATTTGGATGCTCGAACACAAAGTAATCAGAAAAGCTACACTGCAAATCGAGATGTGTACCTAACCTTAGATGGGTTGAGTGAGCTTGAAAACAATACCGCTCTTACCCGTGTCGTTGTGCAATAGTACCAAGACTGTAGCGACCTTTTCAAGCCGCAATCTACTCCTCCACACGCGGCCAAAGCTCGCTCCTGCCATCGGCCGCTTTCCACAAGCTAGACCAACACTGTGGACATTGGCGCTGGCTGCCTAGCTCCTTCCTTTCCACAGCTTGGCTCTAAACTACTAGGGCTACGGCGATGGATGCTTGCTGGAGGTTGGATGCGTCGGAAGATTCAACATTCAGCGATCGGCCGCCATCTTCCCAACACCCTATGGACGAAGCCGGGATCTAGCAAATTCCAGGAGTCGGCTCATTACCACTGTGGACCCTGGTTCCGGTCGCTTGCTCAAAGAATGCTACAATATGCGTCACGCATTCCCTTTTCGCTCCGTTCGGGGCGACCGCAGAAGCTTTCCTTGGAGTTACAGTTGGACGAGAACCCATATTCATCACCGAATACCGAATCGATAATCGTTCAGCGGATCGCTTCTCGGTCGCGTATATGGTGGTTCATCGTTCCGTCGGTCATCGGTGTGATTATTGGTGCCAAAGCAATGGCTGGTTTGTTCGGTACGTCTCCGGGCGACCCATTTGGTTCTGCTCGCGGATCTGGTGTTGGCGGATTCGTTGGCCTGATCGCTGGATCTATTTTGCATCGCTTCATTCGTCCGCAGCCCTAAAATCGGACAACATGATTTTTTACCGCAATCTTCCCATCCCCACGTGGTCCTATCTCGATCCTGCCATCGGCTCCTTTCCACAAGTTGGATACGTTCCCGCTGTGGGCGTTGGCTCCTGCCGATTCGACTACGACTGCAGGAGCGGATAGACTTTAGATTGTTTGCGGGGGAGGCATATTGGATTGGTGTTTTTAGCCCCTATGCTCAGTTTCAATACGTATTGTCTGCAGGGTACTCTACATGGTTGATGTTCGCCCAAGACACTTGCCGAAACTGACGGTCTCCGGATTACTAAGGATGCAGTTGTTTCTTGCTCCGCTCTTTTGCACTTGGCAGTACGCCGTTTCGCTTACGCCCGACAATCGACTTAAGAACTCGGGCTCGATCATCTTCTTCCTTGGAATGTTTCTCGCGCCAATACTTTACGCGACCTGCTTTGCTGCATTTCGCTTGCGTGGTTCTTCTTCTCAATCGATGCTGATTCGAGCCATGCGGTTTGGTGTTTGGTATTCGCTAGTTTTTGGTTTCCTCGCCTGGGGCCCGATTTTCCTCGTTCACGAATCGAAGTTCTTTTATGAAGGTACCACTCAGTTTCTAGCTTCATTTCTTTGGTCGTTGAGAAGAGGGGAAATGACGACCTTTCTTGCGCTTAAAGGGTTTTTCGTCTATATCGGATTGGGGATCTATCGATCTTCTTTTTGGTTGATTTATTACTTGTGCGCTTATGGATTCTTCGGAGTTGTTGCCGGAGCGTTATCATCATCGGTCGTACAGATTTTGCGAGCCTTCCACCTGAACACGTATATGGCAAAAAAATGGAAGGTAGTACACGATGAAGAATTTTGACTTGTATCGAGTCATCTGCCGAGCTTCCCATTCTCACGTGGACGTATCCCGATCCTGCCATCGGTCGCTTTTCCACAACGTAGACCAAACACTGTGGACCTAGGTCAGCGTCAGCGGTCAACAGTGTGGAAGTGGTCGAAGACAGCGACAGCGTCCCTTCGCAGCTTGGCTAGACGCTACGTGCTACGGCGCTTGCTGCTTGCTGGGCGACTGCTACTTCGGATAGAATGAAGCGGCTAGTGGCGCGGATGTGTAACGCGCCAAATTAAGGGATAACATCCTCAATACGCAATTACAACTAGCTGCCCACGAGTGGAGAATCGCTCGACTTGAAATCTTATACGCTGTTGACAGTTTTGCTGCTGGTTGCAATTGTCGCTCTAACTGCCACTACATATTGGCTTTGGAGCGATCTTAAGAAGATCGGGCAACAAAACGGTTGGAATCAACGCAAGATTGCCTTGTTGCATGTTCAGTTGATGGATCGAGTGCTAGTTCGACAGGAAGGACAGGACCTCGACAAACTGCTTAATAATCCGGAGGAATGGCTCGCCCCCCTTCAAGAAACGATTAACAAAGATCTAAAATTGGCTGCATTGTTAAGAGAAGTTGGGCTTAACCCATCACGTCTGGATGGTGCCGAATCAATCGATATTTACTGCAATCCCGTCGATGATAACCCTGAGCCATACGAAGTGTTCACGTTAAAATTCACCGGGGATCAATGTGTCGAGATTACTCGAAGGGCGTTGCGCCCTTGGTAGAATCATGGCAGGACCAGCCGATCGACTGGAGTTGCCGACCAGCGGACTCGACTAGCCGAAATCCAGCCGCTTCCAGTTAGCCCAACCACTGTGGACCTAGGTCAGCGTAAGCGGGCAACAATGTGGAAGTGGTCGGAGCGAGCGACGGCGCTTTCCACAGGTTTGCTAGATGCTACTTCGGCTACGGCGCTGGCTGCTTGCTGGAGGATGGATGCGTCGGATAGACTGGAGCGGACGGCTTCGGGGAAGCGTTCTGCCCTGGAATCGACGTTCATCCTTCGCATCGGTTTTGTTGGGACGTATTGCTTTTCGTTACTGGTAAAATCTATGGGGCTAGACACTGTAGAACTCGTGATGGATGTCGAAGATCATTTTGGTGTCCTGCTGCGCGAAGATGACAGCCAAAGAATTAGAACCATTGGAGACCTCGCGGACACCATTTTGGCAAGGATCTTGGCCGTGTCATCCACGCCGTGCCCAACTATGCGCACATTCTACGAGCTTCGATCGACGATTCGAGGTTCACTTGGCAATCCGGGTCTTCGAATTCGTCCGAGTACGAGGTTGAGCGATTTGATTTCTCCTTCTCAGCGCCGCATCTGCTGGGATTCAATTAGGGCCGTTCAACCATGGCGATTTCCGCGGCTTGATTTGAGCGACAGCGCCTACGTCTCAATGTTCATTGGTGTCGTATTTTTGTACCTAGCTCCATTTATCCTGCTACCTCTCGACAAGTGGATTTTTACGATACCGGTGAGTTCACTAATGGCAATCATCTGGTATTCACTGATGAATCGATTTCGAACGGAGATCCCTAAACCGTACATAACGATTGGAGATCTGGTTCGTTCTTCGATTGGTTCTGTGATTGCAACAAAGAAAACGGAACTCAGGACAAGAGACCAAGTGCTTGCTGAACTCCTTCCAATTGTGTCGGAACAATTCGGCGTGGACATTGAAAAACTGCATCCAACAACGCGATTTTTCGAGGATCTCGCAACATAGCGGTAAACTGGACATTTTCACCTCACTCATTCGCTCCCATCATCCCAACCACACGTGGACTCCGCTCGCTCCAGCCATCGTTCGCTTTTCCACAATTAAGCCCAAACACTGTGGACCTAGGTCATCGTCAGCGGGCAACCATTTGGAAATGGTCGAAGCCAGCGACAGCGCCCTTCCACTGGTTGTCTTGAAACTGCTGGAGGAAGGATGCGTCGGAAGAGTCAACCATCCGCGATCAGCAAGCCAGCTTCCCTTCCCCATGTAGTGCTACCTCGATCCAGCCATCGGCCGCTTTTCCACAACGTAGACTAACCACTGTGGACCTATGTCAGCGTCAGCGGGCAGCAATGTGGAAATAGGTGCGAGCCGTAAGTCAAAAACTCACTTTGGTATCGAATCGCTGTCAAGCAGTTCGTCAAGATTTTGAAACCCATATTTTTTTCGACAATAGTCGTCGATCGATTGCCTTGCAATTAAATCTGCAATCTGGAAGGCACCGGCAAGTTTAAGGATTTTAGCTACCTCGATCTGTCGACGATACTCTTGGGAATTGCATCTGCCCAAGCCGTCAATCGCTAGAGTAAGTCCGGTACCTACCTTGTCGTTCAAGGGCACTCCTGCATCCAGCAGCAGACGTACACACTCAGGTTGCGCCACATTAAACCCGAGCAGATGGTCCAGCGGCGAGCCGTTTTCCAGGTTACGTGCGTCATACCAATCGGCGCTGCAATCCAAGAGTTGTCGCAACACGTCGCCATTGGGTTTTTCTACCGCTAAGAAAATCAGGATGTCCCTGTAATTGTCGGGGCCTTGTGTTGGTACTCCAGCGTCTAATAGCAATCGGCTGATTTCATGGTGTCCATATAGTAATGATAGTGCTAATATTCCGCTTCCTTCAAAATTCCATGGACCACGAAATTGCTGATCCCGAACAATTTGTGGCTGTGCCTTTAGCAACGCTTGCACCTCATCAGCTCGCCCCAGCGCAATCATTTCTGGAAGGCCATAACGAAACCCATGTGTTATAAACTGTTTAATTACGTCCGATCGTTTTGTCCATTCCGCATGCTCGAGTGCAATTAGGCTCATTTGCGGATGGTCTTTGAGCAAAATTTCGATCAACTCATGGCGGCAACTATCTGGGGCAGTGAGCGCGTAATAAAGCAGCCGCTCCCATTCCTGAGCATCGCCGTGTCCATCCAAGTTGGAGCCATAAGTCGAGTTATCCGGCTCCTTGACATTTGCAATGTGTGGCAAAAGTAGTTGCAGCGAATTC
Organism: Pirellula sp.; assembly: GCA_031363425.1. Lineage (GTDB taxonomy): Bacteria > Planctomycetota > Planctomycetia > Pirellulales > Pirellulaceae > JBKCUI01. Next base: position 995 of record JANLUJ010001276.1, on the reverse strand, counting down.
AAGTCACCATTTTTAATTAATGTCTTAACGTCGTCCCAAGTTGGAACCGCACCACGTTTTACAAAATCGTCCAAGAGTTTTGCATTGCCGCTCCTCAAAACTTCTAGAATAGCTCGTTGAGGATCAGCTCCTTTGACCAATAGCAGGTCCATCATCGGACGGTCCATGTGCTTCACGGCGACCGCCAGTAAACTGATAGACCAATGGTTAACGTCAGCACCGAGTTCAATGGCTCGTTCCGCCGAGTCCACATCGCTTTTCTCTACCGACGTGCGTAACGTCTGCAAGAGCCGGTCGCCATAGGAAGGTCGCAAGTTCCACTGCCACACTGCGATCACTAATGCAGTTAGTGCTATCAATCCGACAATCTGTTTCATCGAAAATTGAAAAAACTTCATGAAGTAGTCGATTCCTGTTCCAGTGCTTTGTCACGAAATCCCTGACCTCAATTTGCAATCCGCTTAATAGGTCGTACCATTTCGCAGAGTATTATCCACTTCTCACCACCGTTTTTGTAGTCTACATTCAGCGAAAAGGGTCTTGCAATAACGACCGCTGGATATGCGGCGTTCTACGCATGGGCTGCCTATCGTCGGCCTTTTCACAGGTTGGCAATAAGCTACTTCGGCTACGGCGCTGGCTGCTTGCTGGAGGAAGGATGCGTCGGATAGACTTAGGCGGATGGTGGCGGGGAAGCCTGGTGGCTGTTTGGCTGCTGTTAGTTTGATTGGTATTCGTTCTGTGCGGGATATCGGTAATTCATGTCCACTACATCTGAGTTCGCATTTGGTGCGGCAATCATCGATGCGTTTCGAGCTAACAAGCGGATCGCAGATCGAGCGGTTGAACAGATTCCTGATGACAAGTTGCATCTCGCTCTCGATGAGAATACGAACTCAATCGCTGTGATCATGAAACACGTTGCTGGGAACCTCATCTCGCGCTGGAGGGACTTCTTGACTACAGACGGAGAAAAGCACACTCGCAACCGAGAT
>JANLUJ010001256.1:0-2265 GCA_031363425.1 Pirellula sp. | reverse complement strand
CATCGCGACATCAAGCCCTCTAACATCCTGATCGATGAATCCGGCAGTGCCAAACTCACCGATTTCGGTTTAGCAAAGCAATCCGATAGCGTCGAATCATTGACGCGTACGGGCGTCGTCCTAGGGACACCAACGTACATGAGTCCGGAGCAAGCGAGTGGCCGAATGGGGCCGATTGGTCCTGCGTCGGATATCTATAGTTTAGGAACGGTTCTATACCAAGCTTTGACAGGGCGACCGCCGCATGTCGCGCAGTCTCCAGTCGATCTACTTCTAAAAATTCTCGAACAAGACCCACCTCTTCCGAGAACAATCGAGCCCAGGGTAGACCGAGATCTAGAGATGATCGTGGTTCGCTGTTTGCAAAAGCCTCCAGACCTCAGGTATTCGTCGGCGGAGTCGCTAGCCAATGATCTTCGTGCCTTTTTGAATGACGAACCCATTTCAGCAAGATCGGGCCAATTCGTTCAAGTCATTGCGAGATGGTTTCGCGAAACGCATCATGCTCCGATCTTGGAAAACTGGGGGCTATTATGGATGTGGCATTCGTTAGTCTTGGTCATTGCATGCTTGCTTACAGAAGGCTTGCAATTGTTGCAGGGCGATTCGCCTAATCGATGGTCGTATATGTTGCTTTGGATTGTAGGGCTGGGAGCGTGGGCGGCTGTCTTCTGGGCGCTTCGAAGACGGATGGGGCCAGTGACCTTTGTCGAACGTCAAATCGCCCACGTCTGGGGAGCGAGTATGATTGGAATCGGGGCGCTTTTTCCGATTGAATGGTGGCTTGACTTGCCACCGCTGACCCTTACGCCTCTGGTTGCAATCATCACGGGTATGGTGTTTTTGATCAAAGCGGGGATATTGAGTGGCGTGTTTTACATTCAAGCGTTCTGTCTGTTTGCGTCCAGTGTACTCATGTTGGCATTTCCAAAGGTCGCTCACATTATTTTCGGTCTAGTGGCTGGTGGCTGTTTCTTTTTCCCTGGGATGAAGTATTACCGACAAAGCCTTATGGAGCCCGTTGGCATCGACAGTCACGGAAGAGTAAAATATGGCCAATGATGTTGGGCTAGTCAGCAGCACGTTTTCGCATCGCGACGGTTATCTAAGAAACCATGAAACTCCGAGTATTTTTCTGTTTGGCTTTTTGCTCCCTGTTAGTAAGCTCGACAGTTCTGGCCCAGCGCTCGGTTAGGAAACCGAAACGGGCAACTCCACCGACCTTCCAGCCAAACGAGTTTTCCGGCGTTTTTTTTAACGACGTGCTCAGCCAATTGCAGGGAGACATGCCGAGCGCCCGTCCCGCAATTGCAACGAATAATGCGACGACAGTGCCTGTTGACGCTGGAAACGGAAACTTGAGAGAAACGAATGGGAGTTCCATATGGAAGGAGATAGTCAGCGCGGCCACGATCGAGGACCTAATAAAGGAATCAAAGACGCGGCTCGATGGATTGATTACTACGCCTGCTAGGTTTTCGGGGGGGGTTGCGGACGTTCGAAAGGAATTCACACTCATGGCTTCGACGATGGCGGTAATCGCTCAGTATCCCGAGGAAATTCGTTGGCAATCGTCGGCGAGTTATGCGCAACGTATTTTTGCACGAATGGCTTCGAACTGCAAAGTCGGTACGCAGCCAGTTTTTAACGAAGCCAAACAGAGACAGCAGGATCTTCAAAACCTACTCAAGGGAACGAAGTTAACCGGAGCCGCCGACGAAGTATCATGGGCGGACACCGCGGACCGCGGACCATCAATGCAGATTTTGGAATGGGCATTGCGAGAAAACTTGATCCCGGCCACCAATAGCGAGAAATCGTTTCGAGATAAAAAGGAAGATATAGTCAAATATTCTGAGCTGATCTCAATGTTTGGGAACATCATACAGCAACCAGGCATGACCGATGCCGACGACAAAGAATACAAAAAATTTGCGTTAGTTATGACACGGAATGCTCAAGACATCTTAAAGGCAGTCCGAGCCAACGACGCGGAACTGGCGAGGACAACCGTCGGTAGGATGGATCAAGCCTGTAATAAATGCCACGAATCCTACCGATAGCAGTCCGGAAGCAGCGAAGAAGGAATAGATGGGAATACGTTTTGTGTGCCACCTTTGCAGCTTTGCACTGCATGTGAAAGACTTCCAAGCTGGAAAGCGAGGGAAGTGCCCCAATTGCAACGGATCGTTTCGCATTCCGGACAAGGATGCTTCGTATTCGTCGGCACTTGTCGATTCGCCGGAAAATCCTGCCGTTGCAAAA
>JANLUJ010001174.1:0-10021 GCA_031363425.1 Pirellula sp. | reverse complement strand
TTCCGGTGGTGTCGCTCCGCTCAACCACCGGCTAATTTCTGATATCCCTTCGGGATAGAAGTTGTGCAACCCTTAATACTTCACCATACCATTTTTTTACCAGCCCAGAACAAGCTCGTACTTCGAGTTAACGGTCTTTGGGATTAACGGAGCTATCGACGGACTTGCGACTTAGTAGCTCACGTTCAAGCTCTAACCGGCGTTCCTGAAGTTTGCGACGCTTTGCATTTACTTTCTTCAAATCTGCGATGACAGTAGGACCACGTACGACTACCCATCCTGCAAGCGTGATGAGATAGACTGCGAATAGGCCTTGAGAGAGTATTGGGGCGTGGAAGCGTATCGAAATAGTCATGGCAATCGCAACCACCGAGGTTAAGACCATCAGCCTGCCGATACCGAATTTTAGCCTAACGTTTTCTGGCATTCAATCTGTGCGTGTCGACTTGCGAGACACAACGTATTGAACGAGTTCATCAACCGAGTCCACGTCCAAAATATCGTCGTCGATCTTGATAGCAAATCTCTTTTCCAACTCAAACGTAAGCTCAGCCATGGCCACGGAATCGATTCCGATCATCGCCAAGGAGTCTTTTCCCTGCGGTGAACCACCGCAAACTTTCCGAAGATAGTCGATGATTTGCGATTGGGTTGATTGGAGTTCTACGCTATCCATGCCGGTTGATCCTGGTGTTATTGTACGTTGGAATTGGAGCTGTTTCCTGCGGCAGTCGGAATGCTTTCCGCGTTCTTGCTTGGGCCAGCCGTCTTGAGGGCCTCGAGTACTTGAGATTCGGTCACCGAATCGGGGAGGATAATGGGATGTTCAGGGTCTCCGCCAGAGTAAATGGCAATCACTGGGATCGAGACGCTGTTTAGTTCATGTAGCTTTGCTTTTAGTTCCGGAGGATAGTTACTGTAATCTGCAACCATAGGAATTATTTTGTTGGACTCAACGAATTCCTTAACCTTCTTCGTTTCGATCGCCGTGACCAAATTTACCTTGCAGTTTAAACACCAATTTGCTGTAAAGTCAATCATGACCGTCTTTCCTTCGGCAACTAGCGCATCCAATTTCGCCTCGTTGTACTCCTGCCAAGCAAGACGGTACCGCGATGGTTGAAGATAGTAAAATGAGCCAAATGTTCCTAAGGCAGCCATTACCAACGCGATTGACCAGTTGCGAACCTTGGTAGTTGCTTCAGACCAAGCCGGCACGCGTCCCACCAGCCAGCACGCGAACCAGACAAACATCAGTGACGACAACATTGCCATGCGATCTTGGTCCAAAAATCCACTTACCAGAAAAACAACCGAAAGCAACATTGGGAACGCTAGCGCCTCTTTGAATGTCTCCATCCATGGACCGGGCTTCGGCAGAAAAGACAACATGGATGGCTGTGCCGCCACGGCCAAATAGGGCAGGGACATACCTAACCCAACGCCACAGAAGATCAACAATACAACCCAAGCCGGTTGCGTAAGAGCAACCACAAACACGCCTCCTAAAAACGGGGCGCTACAGGGCGTAGCGAGCAAAGTCGTTATCAGGCCTTTGTAAAAGGCGCCTTGGTATCCCTCGCGATTGCTGAGCTCAGTGCTCGTCTTACTCATTGCAAAACCAGGAATTGGAATTTCCCAAACTCCAAGGAAGCTCAACGCCAGCGAAAACATAAAGGCAGTGATAAGAATTCGAAAGTAGAGCGAACCAAATTGCTCCCCCCAACCAAAAGCCTCTCCCGTGTAATACCTTACTGCTACACTCAGGATCCCAAGCCCCAAAATCAAGGATATGATGCCAGCAGCATAGGTGAGTGTTAGCATCGAAGCGGTTCGACGGTCACCGCCGGCCTCGCTTACAAACCCAAGTACCTTGAGACCGATCACCGGCAAGACGCATGGCATGAAGTTCAAGATAAAACCACCAAGCATGGCGAGGCAAAATTTCGAAAGGATCTCCATCGGAGACAGCGTCAACTTGATCTTTGCCCCATCTATCCATTGCGAAAGGTTGGTCCGTGCAATTATGTCTTTGAAAGATACCGCGGCCAAAACAGCGTTGGATGGCTCGGCGATCGATTTGGGACCCACGGACAGATCGACTTGGAATCGGATTCCGCGTGGCTGGTCGCACGAACCATCCGTGCAGCCTTGGTAACCAATGAGGCCTTGTACGGAGTATAGTCCCTCTATCGCAAGCTTTGGGACAGTCAGCGGAATACGCCAGGTCACCTCGCCTTGATAGTAGTCGACCTCTTCGCCGCCCCCTAAGTCCTTGTGAACTAATTTGCCATTCGTCGTTGGGCTGCCTGCCAATAGACCAGCTTTGTTGGTTAAGACAAACAAAGTCCGAGAGTCAAAAGTCGGATCCATTGGATCGTACTTATAGACATGGAACTCAGGATCGGGTTTTGCATTGAGGATAAGATCTAGTTTATCGCCTGGCTTGGCAGTGGATTTGTCGATTGAAACAGTCCAAGCGATCGGGCTCGATGGTTCGCGAAAAGGGCTCTTGCTAGACTCGCTCTTGGCCGAAGCATAAAAACCTTTAAACGCTGCCTTTATCTCCTCGCCGCGAAGCGGAATGCAAGATTCCCTGCATACTTGGCCATCAATCTTGAGGCTAAGCTCAGCCGGTACAGCACCGAGCGGCGCCGAAAATTTTACCGGCGCTGTCCAAGCCACTGAATCATGATGCTGCTCGATACGCAAACCTTCAAAACCTGCTTCGTTTAGAGAGACGTCGAACGAAGTATCGGGTGCGAAAGGGCCAGCTAACGAAACGCCAGCAGACTTTAGCGAAATGACGGTTGCAGAAGGGCCGCCAGCTGGCTGGGTCGTCGAAAAGATGTGGTAGCCGTCGTCGAGTACCACTTGTACGGTGACTCGCCCTCGTTGGCCACCTTCCTCTGCCTCGTAGCTTGCCGACAATTTGTATGGTGTTCCGCTCGAAGCACCACCCAAATCAAATCCGAGCCCGCCAAGACTTTTGCCTTTGCTATTCTTCCCCTTTTCGATCTGGCCCTTTTCGATCTGGGCGATCGCCAACATCGGAAAAAAAATGACCAGCAAAATTGTCGTAGCTAGCTGGGTAAATAATCGTGGCATTTGCATATTTTGCTTTCAATAGTGGACCCGGTATTTTACAAAGTCCGGTCGGCGGTGGTCAACTCTGATCTTGGATTGACTTTGACCTTCCTATTGGCACCGTATCCAGATTAGATTCTAACCAAGATAAGGTTGCGTGACCGCTGAAACACAGATCGACGTCGCTCCCTGAAGTTCTCGGCCTGGCTTGATAGTTGGATTTGTATGTTACGGCCTGAACGATTTTCGGCCCAGTGTTTTCCAATGTTTTGATAGCATTTCCTTCGTCGGTAGTGCTTTCCTCAAACGAGAACGATAACAGCCGACGCTCTGGGTCGCACTCGGATATGGGGAAAGGATGTACAGGCAATTGACTTGCTAACGCAGGCAAATTGACATTCCAAAAACCCGATCCCAATCGATCGCGTTGGAGAATATTTTCAAAAACAAATTCGGCCCGAATTGCCGAAACTGCCCAGTCTCGCTCGATGTCTCGGCGCATGTACTGAGAAATCGCAATGGAGGGGACCCCCAACAAACTGGCTTCGCGTGCACCTGCGACAGTACCGCTATAAAGGATATCGACCCCCAGATTACCTCCATGATTGACTCCCGAAATGACCAAGTCGGGATTCAAGTTGAGCCACAACAAACCAACTCGAACACAATCCGATGGCGTCCCCGAAACGCTCCATTGATTCTTTGCTCGAGACGCAATTTTGAGCGCGCAGTGTGTTGTTACCCCGTGACTACAACAACTTCGGCCTTGATCAGGAGCGACGACAAAGCATTCGGCTCGCTTTGCCAGAACTTGATAAAGACACTGCAAGCCTTCCGCCTCAATTCCGTCGTCGTTCGTCAAAAGTATTTTCAATGCATAATCTCCCGTTGAACATACTCGAAGGCTGCCTTGACTCGTTCGATCGTTGACGTCCCTGTTTGAGGGTCTAAGAAATGGCTGTGATGCAGTACGAGGGTCGCATCCGCAGCCACTCGACTGTTGATCAAGGGGATTGGTTGTCTGCAACGAGTCGCGGACCGTCGCACGAATCCGTTAAATCCTGGACCTATCTCTATTTGGAAGTCGGAAAGTTTTTGCATCACGAAACTTCTGGCCGCCAACATAACAGCATCAGCCGCTCCCTCGCCGTTGTTAAGAACTTGTTGAACAGGGTTGTAATTGAGTATCGAATTCTTGAGCATGATCCCAAGCTTGTAATAGGCCGGCTGATTCGCAACATTCAATGGAACAACGGACAGCCATTCGAATGGGGACAGATGAGTGATTAGATTTTTGGCCTCGGACAATCTCTTCTCGTGGTCCATGGCCAAGTGATGGTACTGTGGCAGGATCACGGCCGCTTGCAACTCGGACAAAGCGAATGAGTCATTGCCGCGTTCACAGAATATGGTCATGCGTTGGGCCAAACGGGAATCGTTGGTGAGGACTGCACCACCGCGTCCCGAAGCAATCAGCTTGCTCCCGCCGAAACTCAGAACGCTGAGATCACCCCAAGCCCCCGCCGGTTTGCCGTCCACCCTCGCCCCATGGGCTTGGCACGCATCTTCAATGACGAACAGTCCTCGATGTTTAGCCCATTGGCAAATTTGAGCCATCGGCGCAAGGGCACCGTGCAGATGCGAGACGACAACTGCCCTGGTGTTTGGACCGATAGCCGACTCCAATTGCTCGACCATGGGTACCCAATTTTCCAATGCGATATCAAACAGACCGGGAGCTGCACCCGCTTCTTGAATGGATCGAAAGTTTCCCGGAAAATCATAACCCGCCAAAAGTACTTCGGCTTTTGGCTCCAATTTCAATGATCTGATTGCAAGTTCAACAGCAAAGGTTCCCGAGCAACACAACCTAACATGTTTACGATCGAGGGATTTCGCAATGACAGATCGAAGGTCCGCAAGGTAGGGACCATCGTACATGCGCCACGCACCTTCTACTGCAAACTTGGACAATGCCTCTTGAACTGCCTGTGCTGTGGCATGGTATTGGAGGTTAGGATTGCGAATCGTCACAGGTTCCCTTGAAAGTGTTTAGATCGAAATCCGCAGCTAGGTCGTCTTTTAAACAGTCGCACCTAGCATGTGCGACTCACAGTAGGTCACTCTTGCCGAGAGTGACTTCTCGCTGTCTGTGCACCATCAAACATCAATGCACCATCAATCGAAACTATAGTCCGAAGCGTCCGCGAAGAACACATGAAGCTGCAAAGAAATTCTGCATTCCTCGATTGCACATCGGACCGAGATTGACTTATTTTCGTGGGATGTCAAGTCGCTATACTGTCAAGTCTAGCGAACCGTTTGTTCGAGTCCATGCTGCGCCGTGCTCTATCGCAACGGGTTCAGGTGATAGCCGATTGTTGTTTTGCTGTGCAAAACGACTAGTCGCATTGTTCCAACGCGATTCACTCCCCGAACCGCCGTCGCTTTGGAAATTGGAACCGCTATTTCCTAATCCGGATGAATCGGTGCTGACCTCGACCTCAAAGGCCGCGACTTGCATTCCTTGTTCTGCCATCCGGTCTTTTAATGCTTGCACGTTGTTCAACAACGCATCTCGAGCGGTTGTGTTTTCCACTTCCAGTTTTGCAAAGACCTGGCCTGCTTCCATGCGTAGGGACATTTGCAACGATCCGAGTTCGGGCGGATGCAATCGCAATCGAACTTGTCCACCTCCGCTGGCCAATTGCTCGACGCCTCGCAAGACACGTTGGACTAACTTCGCTTCTTGATAAGCGGAAATATGCGATCCTGCATTGCTTCTCGCAACTTCGGCTTTACCTTGTTCAGCGCGGGCAGGATTAGAAACGGTACCGGTAAACGTTGTATTGGAAGTATTGGTCTGAATCCCTCCTCGCAACGAAGATGTCGAAATTGCAGCGATTCCTTCGGCGATTTGACGAACGTCTTGGCTGCTGCTTGTGGACGAAACGCTCGCGTCGAATGCGGCGGACGGAACGATTACAGGCGACATATTCGAAATCGGCGAGGAGATGCTGGGCTCACTCCCCTCGGATACGGAAGTCTTATCAGGCGTTGTTTCCCTTTTGGAAGCCTCAAGGGACGATGCGAGTGATGGTTCCGAGGACGGGTCGCGTTCGTCGGACTCAGGATCGGATCCGGTTGCATTTTGGGCCAGGCGCTCGGCTCGTTTGTTGCGAACTTGTGATGGGTTGGCGACGATGTTCTCTTGAATGGGATCTTGGTTCGCCGCCGCGGACTCTTCCGTCGACCGCTTGGACTTGGAATCCGCGTGGGCATGTTTCAAGTCAATATTGTCTGGTCTAGATTGCTTTTCTTCGGTCGTCGAAAACGGAGCATTGGACGAATCCTTTGCATCCTTGTTTAACTTGGACTTGCTCGTTTTTGTAGATCCATCCGCTGAAGACTTGCTACCGTTCAGGGCAGGGCTTTGTTCGATGCGGACTGCACCGACATAATCTTCATTTGAATTTGGAGTTTGAGTGTTGGAATCTGCTTGTGCCTTTGCGTTTTTTCCTCGAGTGTCCGATTCTTTGCCGATGGAACTCTTGGCTACCACATCACCGTCGCTCTGCTGGACAACGACATTTTTTTCCGACGATTTGGAAACATCATTATTGCTATCGCTGACTGCATCTTTCAACGCTGGCAATGTAGGTTGTGGAGCCAATGGCTGCTGGGCCAAAGCTTGAGCTGCATACGCACTTTGGGCTGTCGCCGGTTCGCTTGAATCGTCTCCGTCCGAGGGCGTTGAGTCATCTGATACGGCAGAATTGGATTGGCCTTCAGACTCAATACCAGTGGAACTACTCCTTGCGTTTAGCGTTGCCGCTATGTCCGGTAAACTCGATTCGAACTGACCGATACTCAATAGTTCCTCGAAAAACGAACGCTTGCTAACGTCAAGTGCATCCGAGTTCGGTTTTTTGCGAATAACGGGAGCGCTGGCATCAGAACTAATGCGATGGATTGAAGTGTCGTTTGACATCCGTTTCGTTCCTATTAGAAGCTAATAAATGTAGCGCGGCAATGTGCGTCGAGAATCACGGCAATGCTCCTCCACACTCTGTGTTGCGAGTCACGGCCATGCTGCTCCACACTCTGTGTTGCGAGTCACGGCACGGAGTGCCGTGCTACACTCTTCGACTGTTTTCGCGTTAAGGCTTTTTCGGGACAGGTTCCGATGCCGGCACGGGTTGTCCTCGTCGGATCTCTTGCAAAACCTTTGCTAGCTCTTCGACATCGCTTGTTTCGGTGAATTCAGCCAGGATCTTCTTCTGTTTATCGGGTGCCATCCCCCGAATTATCGATACAACATCTGCTAACTCCCCATTTTGTAGCTTCTTAAGGAGTTGTTTTTTGGCTTCTCCTGGCTCCATGTTTTCCAAAATCGCTTGAATTACCTTCAAGCTATCGAGTTGATTGCCCGCACGTATCTGCTCCATCTTGTTTTCGAACTGCTGTCTCCGTTCATCAAAATCCTCTGTTCTCTTCTGCAGCTCCCGAAGCTGATCGCCCAATTGGCGGCGCAGTTTCTCCACGGATCCGCTGCGGCTATCGAGTTGGAGGACCGCATTGGTCTTAGCATTGACAACATCATCGTAAGTGGGTGTAGGAGTGTCACGTACACTGATCAAAGCTTGCTTTAGTCTCTCGCTTTGAATGTCGATGCCATTCAACAATCCGATCACCTGCGCGATAGTATTGCGAGTGATTCTTCCCTTCGATGCTGCTAGCGCTAGGATGCAGACTTGTGCAAGAAAGGTTGCCGCGCAAAACCAAAGAAAGAGGCTTACTAATTTTTTCATGGTTGATTCACTGCATGGGGGCTTTGAAAACTGCACACGGTCCGGGGGGCCATGCTACGATTGCACACGGCCCGCGGGGGCCATGCTACGGAAGTTGTTCTTCTCCGAAAATGGGGGTTTCGCTGGCTTTGTGAATGGAGTCCATGGCATGTCGGATGCTCGACCACTCGTCCAACCTTTCTTGTTGCCTAGCCAATGCATGAAGATCGGCAGAAAGCGAACGTTGGTCGCGTAGTTTTTCTAAAGATTTGACGGCTTTCTGGCATTGTATCAATGCGAATTGGCGTCGCTCGAGCTCTTGGTTTAGCTTGCCTTTATGGTCTGCAATTTGCGCTGCCTGAGCAGCCAAAACCATTTGGTAGCGTTGGGCATCGAGTATTTGATGGAGATTGATGGCACCAAAACTTGACTGTTTCCTCGCATCGTTCATGAGCCGATTGGCTTCATCAATTTCCAATTGTGCGTTGTCTAACTTTTCGAGGGCCAATCGGACATCTTGCACGGCTTTGGCCGCAGTGTCGCGATCGCGCTCGCGTATCTTCAGGAGCGTTGCTAACCGGAATTTAGCCATAGTGTTTTAAGCCGCTCTGATTCCGGGGATTCCGTTGGTGAACGAGTTGTTAGCAACAGGTTGAGCGACAGTGTTTGGAATTGCTTGGGCGTTGGCTATGGTAGCGAGCTTTGTCAAATCTTCGACACTTCTTTGCCAAGGAACCAGTTCGTATTGCTCTTGAGAAAGAAACGTTTCAATGGAAGCGCGAAGCTGAATAGCCCGATCGATGATCGAGCTACTCCCTTTTTGATATGCGCCGATATTGATTAGGTCCTCGTTCTCTTTGTAGACTGCCATCATGCTGCGAATCGCTTCTGCCGAGAGCCGCATTTCCCTCGAAATCAATTGCGATTGCAATCGGCTTAGGCTGGGCAGTACGTCAATCGACGGATATCGTCCTCGGGCTGCGATACTCCTGGAGAGGTGAATGTGACCATCGAGTAAACCTCGCAATGCGTCGCTAATCGGTTCGTTCGTATCGTCCCCTTCGACCAGCACCGTATAAAGTGCCGTGATACTACCGCGTTGATTGATACCTGTTCGTTCGACAAGCTGCGGAAGCATCGCAAATACGCTAGGCGGATATCCGCGAGTGGTCGGGACCTCACCGGCTGCGAGCCCAATTTCGCGCTGGGCCATCGCAAAGCGAGTGACCGAATCCATAAGGAGCAAGACATTTTTACCTTGATCGCGTAACGACTCTGCGATAGCAGTTGCAGTCTTGGCTGCCAAGATTCGTTTCGGTGCGGGCTGATCGCTAGTTGCTACAACTGTCACGCACTTCTTGCGTCCTTCTTCCCCCAAATCGCGATCGAGGAACTCGCGAACTTCACGACCTCGTTCACCGATTAGGGCAATAACGACACAATCGGTCTGCGTGCCGCGAGCGAGCATGCCCAGTAAAGTACTCTTGCCCACGCCTGATCCAGCAAAGATCCCAACGCGTTGACCGAATCCGATTGTCAAAAAGGAATCGATAGCTCGAATTTGTGTTGGCAGTATTTTGTCGATAGGGGGCCGAGTCAACGCCGGAACCGGAGCCGCATCGCACGGCATCTTGATTCCAAAGGGCAGCGGTGGCCCGTCATCCATGGGGGTCCCGGATGCATCAAGCACGCGGCCGATTAATTCCGGGCATACATTAACGGATCGGTACGTTTGAAATAACTCAACCGTGTCACCTTGTCCAACTCCGTCAAAATTATCGAGCGGAGCGAGTATGGTTCTTCCTGCATCGAAGCCGATGACTTCGGCTTGAACAGGCTCTTGGTTGCGACGAATGATGCGCACGAGGGCTCCGACTGGGACAGGCAACCCATCCACAACCACCGTTGTCCCTCGGATGCTGCGGACCCGTCCGTTGATTCCGTATGGCACAATCCGTTGCAAGCAGTGATTCCAATGCTTGCTGCGAGGGATGCTGGGGAACGTTTCTAACAGTGAATGAACTCGGGTTGGATAGGACATTTCTATTGAAGCTCTTCTACTAGACGCTTGAGTTGCGTTTGCAGGGAGCGGTCGATGGTGGTGTCGGGCGTTTGTAGGATCACACCGAATTTTCCAACGGAGA